>CALSAT010000041.1:0-14933 GCA_943372905.1 Bacteroides fragilis
AACAAAAGAAATACGAATGGGAGGGCGGCTGCGAAGATCCCCGCATTTTGGAGGATGAGAAGGGCATCTATTATATGACATACACGGCATACGATGGCGATAAAGCAAGAATGCTGGTGGCTTCTTCGCCAGATCTGTATCACTGGAAAAAACATGGTCATGTGTTCGCCAATGCGGATAATGGTAAATATGTGGATCGCTGGAGCAAGTCTGGTTCCGTTGTTTGTACCTACACGTCCGGCACTCCTGTAGCTGTTAAACTCAATAATAAATACTGGATGTATGGTGGAGATGTAAATATCTGGGCCGCCACATCCGATGATCTTATAAACTGGACGCCGGTATTAAATAAGGAAGGCGAAAAATCACTCCTGCCAATGCGACGCAATGCAGCAGAGAACGCCGACCTGTTACAGGTATTTGGGCCAAGAGAAAAAAAGTTTGACAGCGACCTGGTAGAACCCGGCCCTCCGGCCATGCTTACCGCCAACGGTATATGGTTAATTTATAACAGCCGTAATGAGCGGGCCATTGGCGATACCAGCCTGGCTGACGGTACCTATGCTGCAGGCTATGTGGTGCTGGATAAAAATGATCCCACCAGGGTAATAGAACGGTCGGACACTTATTTTATCAGGCCGGATAAGCCTTACGAGATCAACGGGCAGGTGAATAATGTTTGTTTCCTCGAAGGTTTGGTGAAATATAAAGATCGGTGGCTCCTCTATTATGGCACGGCTGATTCAAAGATCGCCGTAGCAATAAAATAAATGCACCCTACATTTGCACTATGTCAATTGAAGTAAAAAATCTGCTGAAGGAATACGGTGAACAAAAAGCCGTGAATAATATTTCTTTTAAAGTAAACAAAGGAGAGATCGTTGGTTTTCTTGGCCCCAATGGTGCCGGCAAATCCACCACGATGAAGATCATCACCGGTTATTTGCAGCAAAGCAGTGGTGAAGCCTGGGTATGTGGTATCAATGTGGCCAAACAACCATTGGAAACTAAAAAAAAGATCGGTTACCTGCCGGAACTGAATGCCCTCTATTACGATATGTATGTAAAAGAATATTTGGCATTCATTGCTGAAGTTCACCAGGTAGAAAATCCAAAAGCAAAAATTCAAACCACTATTGAAACGGTTGGCCTGCAGGTAGAAGCAAAAAAGAAGATTGGCCAGCTTTCCAAAGGCTACAAACAACGGGTAGGCCTTGCGGCGGCCTTATTACACGATCCTGAAGTACTGATCCTGGATGAACCTACTTCCGGGTTAGACCCCAACCAGATCATTGAAATAAGAGAAGTGATAAAAAAGCAGGGACAAAATAAAACGGTACTCTTCTCCTCCCATATCCTGCAGGAAGTGGAAGCCATTTGCGACCGGGTGATCATTATTAATAAAGGGCAGCTGGTGGCCGATGACAAGCTCAGCAACCTGCAAAAAGAAAACAAACAGCAACAAACAGTAAAAGTGGAATTCAAAGAACCAGTTCAAATCGACTGGCTCAAAAATATCACGACAGTTACCGGGGTAAGAAACATACAATCCTCCTTATTCAATATTCAATGTACAGATGCAGAACTGGTAAAAAAACAAATCCTGCAACTATCACTTGATAAAAACCTGAACATTGTTTCACTTCAAAGCGAAAGCCTGAGCCTCGAAGATGTATTTAAAACGCTGACGAATTAACACCGCTAATAACATTCTTTAATATACGATTGAACCCCGGCCTTCTTTCGGTAATCCGGACAGGCTGGGGTTCATTTATAGTAGAAACAGTACCTTATTAAAATCCTTTCTTATCTGCGGGCTTTTCAGTTGTTTTTCCTTTCTCAAAATCACCCCCAAATACAGTTACCAGCTTCGATTTGTCAAAATATTTGCGCAGGGTGGCGTTCACAGCATCAATAGTAAGCAGGTTCACCTTGTTTTGAAATTGCTCATATTCGTCCAGCGTCCTGTCATTCAGCATATAGGACTGAATAAGTCCGGCCAGGTTTTCATTTGCCCCAAGCGTTGATTTCATTTGCTCCTTAAAACTTCCAATCGCCAGCTTCAATTCATTTTCTGTAAATCCATCTTTCAATGCTTTGTCAATTTCCTGGTGCAAAGCAGAATCCAGCCTTCCTTTGTACGATGGATTAAAATACGCATATACTCCCCATGTACCGGTATTGTATTTTGGTTGTACGCTGATATAACTTCCGGCCCCATAGCTCATTCCTTCTTTTTCCCGAAGCCTGTTGGGAATACGGGAAGATAAAAAGGCACCACCACCCAGTATATCATTGGCCATTATCACCGCCGGGTAGTCAGGATGCTTCCTCGATATATTCAGATTGACAGCACCAAGCAGTATAGCATTGGTCTTATCAGGGGTATTGATCGTTTCAGTAGCTCCTTTCACCTCAAAGTACTTGGGTTCTATAGCAGTATAAGAAGCCTTACTGTTCCATTTACCGAATGTATTTTCCAGGAAGCTGATGATCTGCTTTTTGTCCAATTCACCCACAAACGTGGATACCGAATTATTGCCCCCATAAAACTCAGTATAGTATTCCTTCACATCCTCCAGCGTTACTTTACTTAATTCGGCCAGCAATTCATCGGTATTGGCTGCATAAAAGGGATGCCCGACAGGATAACCCGTCGTCAGTTTCGATAGTTTTTCATTCGCCAGGTTATCAGGTTCATTTTTACTGGCTTCATAAGCCGCTTTGGTTTCCACCAGTTTCTTTTCAAACTCTGCTTTATCAAATTTTGGATGTTTCAGCATATCCTCCAGTAGAGCAAGTGCGGCAGGGAGGTTCTTTTTATCGGTATTGATACCGATGCTCAATCCGCCGGCGCCACCGGAAAAAGTAATATCTGTTTTAATGCGGTCCAGCTCATCCGCAATCTGTTCTTTCGTTTTAGTAGTAGTTCCTTCTTTTAACATACTTGCCAGTATGCTGCCAACTTCATTTTTATTCGCAAGGCTTTTTTCATCGCCGAAGCGCAGGGTCAGAGATGCAACGATCTTATCTCCTTTGGCAGGTTTTTCCAGCAAGGCATACTTACCCCCATTGGCCAGGGTACCATACTGCATGTTCTTCTTAATATTACCGATCGTATTCTCAAAGTTGGCTTTTTGCGCTGCTACTTCTTTTCCTTTGTAGCCGTTCAGCAGGGCTTTTATATCCGGAGTTTCGGCCACCACCGTTCTGTCGGGTGCCGCATCAGGAACAAACACTCCATACGTCCGGTTAGACGGTTTATAATACTTTTTCGCTACGGCCTGCAGATCGGCCACCGTTAGTTTTTCAATACGGTCCCGGTATAAGAACCAAAGACGCCAGTCGCCGGCACCAATAAATTCTGTTAATCCAACCGCCCAGTCAAGAGTCCGGCTCATGTTATCTTCCACGCCTTTTAAAATAATATTCTTTGCACGGGTAAGGTCTTCTTCAGTAATAGTCATACTCGCAATGCCATCAGCGGCATTGAACAATACCATCTTTGCACTGTCAATACTTTTATCTTTTGGTACCTCACACTCAAAATAAGAAAAGCCGGGATCGAATAATGTCAGCGAGTAGCCACCAACTCTCGTCGCCAGTTTGGTGTCCACTAATTTTTTATAAAACTCACCGGAAGGTTCATTCGTAAGCACCTGGATCAGCGCATCGTTAGCAGGATAATCTTTATCTGCCACCGATGGTGTGTGGTAAGCCATACCGATATACTGAATATCACCCGTACGGCGAAGCGCTACTTGTCTTTCGCCATCCTGCGGCGGCTCTACGGTATAGGTGGGTTGCAATACCCTGGTTGGTTTGGGTATCGGGCCAAAATATTGCTGGCAATAAGCCAATGCTTTTTTCTCATCAAATTTCCCGGCAATGATCATTACGGCATTATCAGGCTGGTAATATTTTTTATAGAATACCTTCAGGTTCTCCGCTTTCACTCTTTCGATATCTTCCTTGCTTCCGATGGTGGATTTACCATAGTTGTGCCAGAGGTACATGGCCGAGAGTACTCTTTCCTGCAACACGCCACTGGGATAGTTCTCTCCTATTTCAAATTCATTACGCACCACACTGAATTCCTTTTTCAGCTCCTCCGGCAATATCTTCGAGTTCACCATCCTGTCAGCTTCCATGTCTATGGCCCAGCGCAGGTTTTCATCCGAGGCAGATAATATTTCATAGTAGTTGGTTCGGTCGTACCATGTGGTGCCGTTGGCAGTAGCTCCTTTATCAGCGATCGCCTTCTTTATGTCAGTAAATTTCTTACACTGTTTAAAAAGCATATGCTCCAGCAGGTGTGCCATGCCACTTTCGCCATAGCCTTCATGACGGGAACCTACTTTGTACACGATGTTCACCACCAGGTTCGTTTGTGATTCATCGGGCATCAGCAGCACACGAAGACCGTTACTGAGTTCATATTCCTTGATACCCTCCACAGTGGTTATCAGCTTGGGGGCGGTCTGTGCCTCGGCTATATGTGCAGTCAGAAACAGGAAGGCAAGACTAAAAGCAAAAACTAATTTACGCATGGCTAAAATGTTTATGATAAAAATAAGCCCTTTATGAAAAAGGGCTAAACCGCTTAAATAAAAGTCTAATATAAGGGAATACCGGTCATCACCGGATGATAGTGATCGTACCTTTCTCGGTAACGAGAATATTGTCTTTATTGTAAAACTCCAGCATCCAGATATACACGCCGGTATCAAGGCTCTCCCCGTTATACTTACCATCCCAGCCTTCTCCCTCACGGGTGGTGAAAAAAACCAACTGGCCCCAGCGGCTGAAGACAGAGAAACTCTTCAGTGATTTTTGGCCTACCAGGTAAGGACGTACCACATCATTCAATCCATCGCCATTAGGTGTAAATCCGGTAGGCAGGTAATAGCCAGGCTTCTTTAATATTTGCATCAGCAAAGTATCAGTGGTCACACAGGTATGCTCGTCAGTAATGTCTATGAGATACCTCACATCATTACCATTGGCAAAGAATTCCGTGTACTGAGTGCTGTAGCTGCTTAATTGCAACGGAGGTGTCCATCGGTAAAGGGAGCCAATGCTGTCCCTTACATGCACAAACTGGCTGCTCCCCTGCGGCACGGTAATATCGCGGTAGCGAACAGGAATATGCTGGCGGTTAACACGTATAGGTTTGGTGATGGTTTGCGGGTCATTCTCACAACCAAGGTTCACTAATTCAAGAGTTACATCAGCGTTGCCGGGAGTAAGGTATGTTACCGGCGATGGGTGTTTAACAGAAGAGCCCGGTCCGCCATTATTAAAATTCCAGTTGTACCGGGTACGGGCCGATCCGTTCTCTGAACTAAGATTAGTAAACAATACAGGCCGGTTCGCACAAATAGAATCCCACGTAAAATCAGGTGTGCCATTCGGCAATACATACACCATAGAAGAAATGCTGTCTTCGCAATTAAAGGCAGTAGTGGCAATTAGTTTTACTGAATAAGCGCCGGTAGCTGTAAATGTTTTGACAGGATTTTGCACCTGCTGCGTAGTACCATCACTGAATATCCAGTTATAGGTCAATGCCGACAGGTCAGGAGCCGAAGACCCATTGGTAAATACAAATGCATTTTTAGTCACACAGGAGGTATCTGTATCTGGAGCAAAAGAAACAAGTGGTAATGCATGAACAGTAACGGGTATGGCAGCAGTAGTATCGGTGCAGCCGCTCTGTATCACCTGTGCCCAATAGTTACCGGAGATGGTGGGTATATATGAAGCAGATGTTGCCCCCGGAACCGGTGTGGAACTATTATACCATTGAATAGATGTTGAACTGCTGTTGACCGTAAGGGTAGCTTCATTCTTCCGGTCACAAAAAGCAGCATTCCCCGCCAAACGGATAGCCGTATCTACTGGTATGCTGGAAATATATGCCGTGTCTTCCGTGAAGCAGCCGGTCAGTACGTCTGTAGTTCGCACAATGAATTCAGTAGGGCCTGGTGGAACAGCCAACCCCAATGGATTAGATATGGCAGGGTTGCTTACCTGTGCAGCAGGTGTCCATGTGTACTGCAAACCCGGATTAGCCGGTCCGCCCAATTGTGCTGTTTGGTACTTACAGACACTTGCATCCGCACCAGCATTGGAAGCCGGCTTGGGGGAAACAGTGATAGTAGCATATAAAGTATCCTTACAACCAAAGCCGGGAAAAGGAGTCACAACCACCGGTATCAAAGTACCCACTGCCGGGGCCGGGTTCAGCGGTAATGTTTGATTAGTGCCCATTACTGTAGTAAAAGTGTTATCCGTATACCACTCATACGATTGAAAACCATAAGGAGCGGTAAGTGTGATCGAATTATCACCCTGGCAAATGGTGGTGCCTGAAATAGCGCCATTACAATTGGAGTTTACATCCACATAGGCATAGCCAAAATGGCCGCCCTGTGTGCACTCGCTGGCAATGAATTCCAGTTCGATGGTTCTTCCCGCAAGTCCGGCCAGGTTAAGAGTTACAGGTGTCCAGTCTTTATATAATACCTGCGGGTCAATTGGCGATTGCCTGAATCCCGGAAGGGAGGATGAGGCCGTAAAATCAAACGTAACACAGGGTATGGTAAGTCCGGTGGACAGATCCCTGATGCGGGCCCTGAAACGGGGCTGTGCCTCTGCCAAATGCCCGGGGTTCTGTAATACTACTGCATAATGAAAAAAGATAGAGAATACTGTAGCCGAAGCAGGTATGGCATAGGTATAAGTAATACCGCTTGCTTCATAACCGATACCTCCATTAGTAGAGGCTGTTTCATTACCGATCTTAGCACTGAAGCCGCTCCCGTTGGGGCAAAGCTGCGGAAAACCACCATAAGGGTCAGCGCCGCTTAATGTATTGACGATACCATGCCGGTTAACCGTTTGTCCGGTGCCAGACCAGGTAATCGTATTCACCCCACCCGGCGAAGCAACAGTACCGGTCCGGCAAACCCAGTTGGTAAAGTCACCCATTTCCAGGTCCAGGTTTGGTGGACAAAAACCCGGCTGTGCACGGGCAATGCCGCTAAACAGCAGAAATATAGAGATCTTTAAAAGGTAGTTTGCAGTTAGTGACACTCGTTGGTATGTAGATTAGCATTGTAAATTTATTCAAAAAAAGTTAGCCGCCGAAAGCTATTTTCTAAAGCTAACAACCGTTGTTATTCATTTGCTTACAGTTTAAATCTTATTGCTTTACTTAAAAATATTACACAAAACATTGTTTCTTTGCACCACGAATGCCTGCCTGCTGATCCTTTTATTCAATAATTAATTTAAACCAATCATGAGTTACATTTCAGAGATCTTCGCCAGACAAATTTTAGATTCAAGAGGTAATCCTACCGTAGAAGTAGATGTAATAACCGATGAAGGGGCCCTCGGCCGGGCAGCAGTACCCAGCGGCGCCAGCACAGGCATACATGAAGCCGTGGAACTGAGAGATAATGACAAGAAAAAATATGTGGGCAAAGGCGTACTCAAGGCTGTAGCCAATGTAAATAAAAGCATCGCCCCTGTATTATTAGGATATGATGTGGCCGATCAAACCGGCATCGATGAACTGATGATACAACTCGATGGCACCCCTAACAAAAGTAAACTCGGTGCCAATGCAATACTCGCAGTAAGTATGGCCGTGGCCAAAGCCGCTGCCGAGGAAGCTGCTTTACCACTCTATCGCTATGTGGGCGGCACCAATGCCAAAACATTGCCCATTCCGATGATGAACATCCTCAATGGAGGAGCCCATGCAGATAATAAGATAGACTTCCAGGAATTTATGGTAATGCCTGTTGGCGCCCCTACTTTCAGCGAAGGCCTTCGCTGGGGAGTGGAGATCTTTCATGCCCTCAAATCAGTCTTGAAGAAAAAAGGATTCAGCACCAACGTAGGCGATGAAGGTGGTTTTGCCCCCAACATTCAGAGCAATGAAGAAGCGATAGATACCGTGATGGAAGCGATACATGCTTCCGGTTACAAAGCCGGTTCGCAGATCATGATCGCCATGGACGCTGCCAATAGCGAACTGTGGGATGCCAAAAAGAAAAAATATGTATTCCATAAAAGCAGTGGTAAAGAAATGACCAGCGAACAACTGGTAAAATTCTGGGAAGGATGGGCTAAAAAATACCCTATCTGCAGCATAGAAGACGGAATGGCCGAAGACGACTGGGCCGGCTGGAAGATGCTGACCGACGCCATCGGCAGCAAATGCCAGTTGGTGGGTGACGACCTGTTCGTAACCAACGTTACAAGATTGCAGCAAGGCATCGACAAAAAAACCGCCAATGCACTGCTGGTAAAAGTGAACCAGATCGGAACTTTAACAGAAACCATCAATGCCGTGACCATGGCGCAACACAACGGCTATAACACTATCATGAGTCACCGCAGTGGCGAGACCGAAGACAATACCATTGCTGATTTAGCCGTTGCATTGAACTGCGGGCAGATCAAGACCGGCTCTGCCAGCCGCAGCGATCGTATGGCCAAGTACAACCAACTAATCCGCATAGAAGAATTGCTGGGCAGCTCGGCTGTATATCCGAAAGGAAAGATTAAATTTGGTAAATAATAACCGGAAGCCGGAGATCAGAAGTCAGAGCTTATTCCTCCGGCTTCTGACTTCCGACCTCTGACTTCTGACAGCATGAAACTACTAACCCACATCCCCGCTTTTCTCAAAAACAAGTACTTTATTGCCCTTGCGGCTTTTTGCGCAGTTATTCTTTTCCTGGATAAGAATGATGTGCTTACCCAGCTGGAACGCCGCCGGGAATTGAGACGCCTGCAGCAAAGCAAAGCCTGGTACACTACCCAACTGGCTGCCGAACGCAAAGAATTAGAAGCACTTAAGAATAATCCCGCCACCCTCGAAAAATATGCCCGGGAGAAATACCTGATGAAAAAAGACGGCGAAGAGCTTTTCATCATATCGGAAAACTACGATGCCCCCGAAACCAAAACAAAGAATTAGTACTTAATACACAATAAGGCCAACCTGCCCCCGTTAATAACCCGGACATTCGAATAATACCTCTACCAAGGACAACATCTAATTTCTGGACAAATTAATCGGTTTGCCAAATGACCAACTTTACTCCCGAGGACCTTTTACTGTATCTGTACAAAGAAACCTCACACCAACAAACACTAGCAATTGAAAACGCATTGGAAAAAGACTGGACACTTCGTGAAAAAATGAATGTGCTCAAAGCCTCCATGCAACGCCTCGACAAGATCGTAACCGCCCCCCGAACAGAAGTTGTATTGAATGTGCTGAATCATGCCAGGGAACAGGCTGCTGAACAAGTGCAGTGATCCGCTTGCTGTGTAAAAGACTTTAAAATCCCGGCTCAATAGTTGGGATTTTTTTTATGCCCGCCTGTAGACTGCTATCATCGTCTGTTGCGTCGCACTCTTGTACGTTCTGTTCGCTATTCACCATTTGCCGCAACGGGCTTTGCCCGATGTTGGGATATACCGTCCCTTCAAGGCTGTTCAATTCACTATTCACTTTTCACTATTCACTTTTCCCCGTTCCCCATTATCTTGCAACATGACCCGCAAAGAACGCTACACCGCCATCATCCAATACTTCGAACAAAACATGCCCGTTGCAGAAACGGAACTCACTTTCGATAACCCGTATGAACTGCTGGTAGCTGTTATCCTGTCTGCCCAATGCACCGACAAACGGGTGAACCTTACTACACCGGATATTTTCAGACGCTACCCCACCGTGCAGGCTCTCAGCAAAGCCACCTTCGATGAGCTTTTTCCTTTTATTAAAAGCATTTCTTACCCCAACAATAAAACAAAACATCTTATCGGCATGGCCGAAAAAGTGGTGGAACAGTTCAACGGACAAATACCCATGACGGTGGATGAACTCATACAATTACCCGGCGTAGGTAGAAAGACCGCCAACGTCATCACCTCCGTTATCGACCAGCAACCCAACATGGCTGTAGATACCCATGTATTCAGGGTAAGTAAACGCATCGGCCTGGTGCCACAAACAGCCTCCACTCCTTTAGCTGTAGAAAAAGAATTGGTAAAGAACATTCCCGAAGCACTGGTACATAAAGCCCATCATTGGCTCATCCTTCACGGACGCTATACATGCCTGGCCCGCAATCCTAAATGCGAACAATGCGGCATCCGGTCCGCCTGCAAATATTTTGAACAACAAAAGAAATAGTCGCCTTCATATTTTCCCTGTAAAGAAATTTACGTCACACCCTTTAGGGCCAAAAGACTTTTCATCCATAATACTATTACCTGGGGGCGCAAAAACCCTCCGTACATACCACATTCTTTGGTTGTTGAAATAGCCTTCCCAAAAAATAAATCATAAGAAACCCATAAAACTTATCCACAGAAATCTCCTTTTAGCATAATCCTTGCTTCGGTTCATTCACTATTCATTCTATGAACCGCCAACTTGTGAGAAACACTTACCTATCACTCCTTATTGTATTACTATTTGCGCAGCAGCAACTGTATGCCCAAATGCCTCCCAAACACTGGGCCCTGCACTATGGCGGCAGTGATGTCGATATTCCCTTTGCTATTAAATACACGACTGACGGCGGCACCATTGTCGTCGGCTACACCGATTCCAAAAGCGGCGACGTAAGCCCGCAGCCCAACCGGGAATACTGGGACCTCTGGGTCGTAAAGCTGGATAAATGCGGCATCATACAATGGGAAAGATCATTCGGCGGTACGGGTTATGAAAGTGCAAGAGATGTAGTGCAAACAAAAGACGGCGGGTACATGGTACTGGGCGAAACTAATTCTACCGATGGCAGTGTAATAGCTGGTTATGGCGGCACCAAAGACATCTGGCTGCTGAAACTTTCCCCCACCGGCACACTGGAATGGCAAAAAAGATACGGCGGCTCTGGTCTGGATATCGGCAATCACATTGAACTAACAACAGATGGAGGTTTCCTGCTCGCCGCTTCATCCACTTCCAATGATGGTGATATAAGAGGCAATCACAGCACCGGCACTTATACCGATGGGGTACTCATAAAAATAAATGCCACCGGCACCCTGCAATGGAGCAAATGTTTCGGCGGCACCAAGAACGAAGAACTGTTCGATATCGAGGTCATCAACGGTACCACATTCGTTACCGGTTTTACCAACTCTGTAGATGGCGACATTCCTCCCAATCAAAAGAACTACGACATGTGGCTGCTCGCCATTGATGCCGCAGGAAATAAAATCCTAAGTAAAATATACGGCGGCTCACAAAACGATGTCGCTTACTGCATGAGCAAAGGTGCCGATGGATCACTCACACTTGCTGGTTACACTACTTCCACTGATGGAGATGTAAGCGGCGCTAGGGGCAGCCAGGATTATTGGATCATCAATGTAGATCAAAGAGGAAAACTGAATTGGCAAAAATGTCTCGGCGGCACCGATGCAGAATATGCCAAAACAATTATCACTGACAGCGACAGCAGCTATATCATTGGCGGCGTTACCTACTCCAATGATGGCGATGTCACCGGCGCATTAGGACAGGGTGATTACTGGACCGTAAAACTTAGCCGCTCCGGCACTGTACAATGGAAACAAAACTGGGGTGGCAGCGGCAACGATCATCTCCGTTTCATGATAAGAAACCCCTTGCTCAACGAATACTATTTCGCCGGTGATTCAGAATCCGGTGATGGTGATTTTAGTAATACTCAGGGCGATGCAGACTTTGCCGTCATTAAATTTAAAATCCCCCAACTACTAACACAGGATACGGCCGTATGTAATGTAAATACCTTTATCCCTTTTACCGATACATTACCAGATATCTGCGGGTACGATTCAGCCATAGTAAAATATGTTCCGGTTCCTGTCAGCGGTCCTTTCGACAGCATCCGCAAAGCAGATACCATCTTCGTCGGACAATCCGTTACCCTTCATTCCAATGGTAACGGAACTGTTGTCTGGAACTCCTATAGCACATTAAGCTGTACACATTGTACCGATCCTGTTGCCACACCACAAGTCACCACCACATATACAGCCACTAATTTCTCACCAGATGGCTGCCAGGTCTCCGACCAGTTCACGGTCGTTGTATTAAAAGATGCCCTGGTCAATATCCCCACTGGTTTCACGCCCAATGGAGATGGGCGAAACGATCTCTTTGGTCCGCTCGGCAAAGTGCCCGATGGCTACCAGTTGCAGGTATTCGACCGAAATGGCGGGATCGTATTCAAAAGCACCTCCATGAGCAAAAGATGGAATGGTTATTTCAACGGGGCCCCTCAACCCGCCGGTGTATTCATTTACCTGGTGGATTACAGGGACCTGCAGAATAAGCCGCATCAGCAAAAGGGAACTTTTGTGCTGATACGGTAAGGGTTTTAACAAGACTAAAAACAACCAACTATGGACAGAAGAGAATTCTTCCGCAAGGCAGGAAAGAAAGATGCCATTGTAAAACAATACCGCTCCCGCAAAACCATGTTTGCCGGACTCGCTCCCTACACAGGTGCCTGGACAGTGAACGAAGTAACACACCTGCTGAAGCGGACCATGTTTGGCGCAAAGAAAACCGATGTGGATCATTTTCTCACCCTCACTCCCGGCGCAGCAGTAGATGAATTACTCAATAATATAGTAGCACCCAGCCCGCCCCTCAGGGATTACGGACTGCTGCAGGATGATGACGGCACTTTATATGACGACCTTGGTGTGGTGATCGGTCAAACATGGATCAACGATCCCAACCTGGCCAGCGCCGTAGAAATAAGAGGACAGATAAACAGTCGCAGAAAAGACAGTTTAAAAAAATGGTGGGCCGGACTTATCATCAACCAGGACAGAAGCATCCAGGAAAAAATGGTGCTCTTCTGGCATCATCATTTCTCCGTACAGGAATCCGAGATCGACAATGTGCAGTTTCTGTACCGCCACCATGCCCTGCTCCGCAGCAATGTGCTCGGCAATTTTAAAATACTCGTCCGGGAAGTAACCATTGACCCCGCTATGCTCGTTCACCTCAATGGATATCTCAATTCAAGACAGGCACCGGATGAAAACTATGCCAGGGAACTGCAGGAACTATTCGCCATTGGCAAAGGCAACGATTCCCAGTACACCGAAAATGATGTGATAGCAGCAGCCAGGGTATTGACAGGATGGCGCATCAACAGTTTGCCCCTCAGTTCATACCTCGATGCAGGCGCCCATGATACCGGTAGCAAAACCTTCTCTGCCTTTTATAACAATACCACCATCAGCGGCAGCACAGATCCCGACCAGGAACTCGATGCACTCATGGATATGCTCTTCGGCACCACAGAAGCCGCCCGGTTCATTTGCCGTAAGCTCTATAAATGGTTTGTGTATTATGAAATTGATGATACCACCGAAACAGAGGTCATCATCCCCATGGCAGATGTATTACGCAGCAATAACTATGAAATAAAACCCGCACTGGAAGTATTATTCAAGAGTGAGCACTTTTACGATGTGCTGAACCAGGCCTGCTATATCAAAAATCCCTTCGACATGATCGTAGGCACCATGCGGGAATTCAATGTGCCCTTTCCGCCTTACACCAATTACACCACCGGTTATCCCTTATTCTTCTCCATATACCAGAATGCCGCAGAAATGCAGCAGCAATTATTTCAGCCACCCGATGTATCGGGCTGGCCCTCTTACTACCAGGAGCCGATGCACTATGAACTATGGGTAAACAGTAACTCACTGCCCAAGCGGGCCGACTTTACCGATGCATTAGTAAACGATTCCGTGATCGACGTACGGGCATTTGCCAATTATTCCACCAACCCCGCAGATCCCAACCAACTGATAAATGATGTAACAGCCCTCCTGCTCCGTTATCCATTATCAGCCAATTCAAAAACATACGTCAAAACACATTTCCTGACCAACAACACCACCGACGATACCATCTGGACCAATGCCTGGAATACGAACAATAATACAGTCATCGACGCATCACTCAGAAACATGTTCAAATTCCTGATGAACCTGCCGGAATTTCATTTATGCTGAACAGATGGCAGACAACAGACCATTGACGATTCACTATTGATCTTAAAAAAACCAACTCATGGACAGAAGGAGATTTTTACGCAATACAGTACCGGTGGCAGTTACCATGCCCGCTTTATTAAACGGCTTCTCATTCACCGCACAGGGAGCAGAAAGCAAGCTCGCAAAACTGCTGCAGCAAACACTTACCGACACAGACCATGTATTTGTGCTCGTACAGCTCGGCGGTGGTAATGATGGGCTCAACATGGTCATACCATTAGACATCTACGGCAACTACTATAATGCCCGTACCAATGTGGCCATCCCGCAAAGCCAGGTACTCCGGTTAGATGGTACCGATAAATCCGGCCTGCATCCCGCTATGACGGCCATGCAGAACATGTTCAACGAAGGAAAGATGAACATCGTGCAATCCGTAGGCTATGAAAATCCTTCCTTCTCCCATTTTCGTGATACTGATATATGGAACAGCGGCGATACCAGGAGAAACCGCAGGGAAAGAGTAAAGACCGGCTGGATGGGCCGCTACCTCGAAAGCGAATATCCCGGCTACCCCGATGCATTCCCCACTGCCGAAATACCCGATCCCCTCGCCATACAGATCAGCAACTTCCCCACACTAACCGTGCAGGGGTCCATCTACTCCATGGGTCTGTCAATTACCAATCCCGAGAAGATATATACATTCGACAATCCTTTTCATGACTATCCGCTCAACTCAGCGCCAGCCAACAAAGAATTAAAATTCCTGCGGGTGATTTCCGAAAAAACAAAGATCTATTCAGACATCATACGGGCAGCCTATCAAAGAGCAGCCACACAGGCCACCTATCCAACTGAAAATGGACTCGCAGAACAAC
>CALSAT010000042.1:0-14894 GCA_943372905.1 Bacteroides fragilis
CGGGACACATTACTGAACAAATACGCATGGCCCAGCAAATAATCGATAATGGCTATGCTTACGTAGTGGATGGTACGGTGTACTTTGACGTGGAAAAGTACAATAAAGAGAAGCCTTATGGCATACTGACCAACCGCAAACTGGAAGACCTGCTGGAAGGCACCCGGGAACTGGGTGGACAGGATGAAAAAAGAGGACGACTTGATTTTGCCCTTTGGATAAAAGCCGGACCTGAACACCTGATGCAATGGCCATCACCATGGGGAATGGGATTTCCGGGCTGGCACATTGAGTGCTCGGCCATGAGTGAGAAATACCTGGGTAAACAATTTGATATTCATGGCGGTGGGATGGACCTGGCCGCTACGCACCATACCAACGAGATAGCCCAATCGCAGGCCTGCTACAAAACTTCGCCGGTGAGATACTGGATGCATACTAATATGCTAACAGTAAATGGTGTGCGGATGAGTAAGAGCGCAGGGAATGGATTTTTACCAGAGGAGTTGTTCAGCGGTTCACATCCACTGCTGGAGAAAGCCTATGCCCCAATGAATGTGCGCTTCTTTATGCTGCAAACCCACTACCGCAGCACTTTGGACTTTAGTAATGAAGCCTTACAGGCAGCGGAAAAAGGGATGAAAAGATTGTGGGATGCTTATGAAGCATTGAAGGATTTTGAATGGGAGGCTGGTGAAAATAGCATTGATGCCGAACTGAATGATAAAGTAAACAAGCTGGTTGCTGAATTTGATGAGCACATGAGTGATGATTTTAACACGGCAAGAGTGCTGGCAAGCATGTTTGAACTGGTACCGGTGATCAATTCTATGAAGGATAAAACAATTGCTATTGGCGCTATTGCCAAAGAAACGCTGGACTTGCTACAAACAAAGTTCAGGGACTACCTGGAAGATGTGTTCGGACTGCAGGCGGTGAATGAGGCTGACAATACGAAACTGCAGGGCGTAATGCAATTGCTGATCGACATCCGTAAGGAAGCAAAGAGTAAGAAAGACTTTGCCACTTCTGACAAAATAAGAAACCAACTGTCGGCCCTTGGCATTAACCTGAAAGATGAGAAGGGTGGTGAGATGAGCTGGAGTGTGGAATAAATGAAGTTGATCTGATACGTAACCCGTTTTGCTTTGGCAGAACGGGTTTTTTATTGCCTGCCCCGATGATTATTAAACAGATTTACTCTCCCTGGCCGTCACTTCACACCGCTATACTTACAATTGACTCCCACTGCTGTACACTTTTCATTTTGCTGCTGTTATTCTATTAAACAAAACACAATCAATTATGGAAATCAAACATTTTTTCAGCAAGGCCTCTTTACTGGCCGTATTAAGTTTACCAATTTTTGCCACGAGTTGCGATAAGGATGATGATGACGATGTGGTCGTTACTAATACAGTAACAGATGTGGTGGTAAAGAATGATAATTTCAGCACTCTTGAAAGTGCCGTTATCAAAGCCAACCTGCAAGGTACGCTGAGTGGTACCGGTCCGTTCACCGTATTTGCCCCCGACAATGCTGCTTTTACAGCTTCCGGTATTACAAGTACTGTACTGGCTTCTCTTACCCCTGCGCAGGTGCAGTCTATTTTGCTGTACCACACCATCGGCGCTAAAATATTAGCTGCGGATGTGCCAGCTGGTCCTAATGCCAAAGTAACTACTGCCGGCGGCGACTCTGTTTTTGTAACTAAAAATGCGAGCGGGGTGTACATTAATGGTATAAAAGTGAATACTGCTGATGTGGCTGCTGATAACGGGGTGATTCATGTGATCGGCCGGGTGCTGAACCCACCAGTGGGTAATATTGTGCAAACAGCCAGCGCCAGTGGCCTGGATTCTTTGGTGAAAGCTGTGACCCGTGCTACTACGGCTGTTGGTGGTGATCCCACTTTAGCCGGAACACTGAGCACCGCCACCCTTACCGTGTTTGCTCCTACGAATGCTGCCTTTACCCAATTGCTTGGCGCATTAACTCTTACAGATATTAACCAGATACCTATTGGTACGTTACTGGCGGTGCTTCGCTACCATGTGGTAGGCGGCAGGGCTTTTTCTTCCGACCTGACAAATGGTTCATTACCAATGCTTGCGGGTGGCAATACCACCACTAACCTGACGAATGGTGCCGGTGGCGGTCCCTCTATCCTGGGTAATGGTAATGGCGGAAACAGATCAAATATTACTGCTACGAACATTGTGTGCCGGAATGGTGTTGTACACCTGATCGACAGGGTGTTGTTACCATAACTAAATGAATGAATTTCCTATGCGGAACTGGGTCAGTTCCGGTGTACTGCCGGAGCTGGCTTTTTAAATCAATAGCATGTTGTTTCATCACCGATACAGGTACTTCTTTATGATATTGCTGGCGTTGTACGCTTTTATGAATACAGCGCTGTGCAATGTCTATTACTATTTTGACATTAATATCACCTGGTATTATGCCTTGCTGACGGTGTTGGGCGTTACTATATTAACCTGGGAAGGAAACAGGCTGATAAAGCCGTACATGAAGCGAAAGTTCCTGGTGCAGAAGAATAAATTCAGATTCCTGGGCTTCTTTTTTATTGCAGGTAATTTCATAGGGATCACTGCGGCCGTGGTTATGGTGTACCTGGTGGGCAGCCTGATCTATGGATATACCCGGGAGCAAAACTGGAATCCCCTGAAGCTGAATATTATTTATGCTACGCTTATCAACCTGTTCCTTCACCTTGTAAATGCGATCCTGTTTTTCTTCCGGGAGTACCGCCGCCAATGGTCTGAAGCAGAGGAGCTGCGCCGTAACAGTGAGCAGGCGCAGGTGCAACTGATCAAAAGCCAGATCAACCCGCATTTTTTATTTAATAACCTGAATGTGCTGTCGGGCATGGTGATAAAGAATAACCCGGAAGCGAATCACTTTATTGAGGAGTTCTCTAAGGTGTACAGGTATATTTTGAATAACCAGGAAAAAGAGCTGGTGCCGCTTAGCTCGGAGCTGGAATTTATACAACCCTATATTTTTCTGTTACGCACCCGCTTTGAAAACAGTCTGCAGGTAAGTATCAATATACCGGAGCATTATAAAAACTGTCATGTGGTGCCGGCTTCCCTGCAAATGCTTATCGAAAATGCTATTAAGCATAATATCGTATCGAGCCAGCGGCCCCTTCATATTGATATACATGCTAATGGAAACCAAACCCTCATCGTGAGTAATAATCTGCAACCCCGGCAGGCAGTGGAAGAACCTTCGACCCGTATCGGGCTGCAGAATATTATGAAGCGGTATGAACTCATCAGCGGAAGAAATGTGGTGGTGAAAAAAACTGACGGTGTATTTGAAGTAACCCTTCCTTTATTAACCCTTAATTAATGTGCTATGCGGGTAATTATCATTGAAGATGAAAAACCAGCAACGGAAAGGCTAAAGACTTTGCTGAAAGAGTATGATCCGGCAGTGGAAGTGGTGGCCTGCCTGGAAAGCATTGAGGAAACGGTGCAATACCTGAAGCAGCACGCACATCCTGACCTGCTGCTGCTTGACATACATTTATCGGACGGACACAGCTTTGAGATCTTTAAACAAATCACCTACAATAAGCCGGTGATCTTTACCACCGCTTATGACCAGTATGCTCTGGATGCATTTAAGATCTTCAGCATTGATTATATACTGAAGCCAGTATCGCTGGAATCGCTGGCGGGCGCCATGAACAAATTAAAATCCTTATCGGTCTCTTTTTCTGCGGTTGATCTCAACCGTCTGTTACCTGCATGGCAGCACAGCCGGTATAAGAAAAGATTTTTGGGTAAAGTAGGCCAGCGTCTTTTCTTTATTGATACTGATAATATTGCTTTCTTCCAGGCGGATAATAAGATCGTGTACCTGGTGGACAGGGAAGGTAACCGCTATGTGGTGGAGCATACTATGGAAAAACTGGAAGAACAATTGGACCCGGAATACTATTTCCGGCTCAACCGCCGCTTCATTGTGCATATCGAAGCCATCCAGCAAGTGAAGCCTTATTTTAACAGCCGCCTGAAACTGGCGGTGAAGGGGGCTGGCCAAACAGAAGACATGGTGATAAGCCGTGAACGGGTGGCTGAGTTTAAACTTTGGGCAGAGGCCTGAAGGAAAAAGTGATCGGTGGGCGCTGCGTATTTGGCGATACTGATTACCTTAGTTCCATGCACTACATTCCCCATCTTTCTAAAGACAAGAAATTAAAGAAACTGATAGAGGCCGGTACGCCGCATCAATTAAAGAAGCGGAAGAATATCTGTACGTATCTCTGTGCTTCCATCATGAGCCAGCAACTGAGTACCAAAGTGGCGGATGTTATTTACAAACGGTTCATTGCTTTGTATGGTGGTAAGGAACCGGCCCCGCAACAGATACTTGACACCCCGTCTGAAACACTAAGAGGTATAGGACTAAGTAATGCGAAGGTGAGCTATGTGAAGAATGTGGCGCAGTTTGAAACGGAGTTTGGCATGGATGCAAAGAAGCTGGCCAAAATGAGCAACGAGGAAGTAATTGAATACCTGGTTGTGATAAAAGGGGTGGGCAGATGGACGGTGGAGATGCTGCTGATGTTTGCCCTGGGCCGTGAGGATGTGTTTGCTGTGGATGACCTGGGTATTCAAAATGCGATGGCTGAACTATACAAACTGGACAGCGGCGATAAAAAGCAACTTAAGGCGGATATGCTGCGGCTTTCGAAAAAATGGAGCCCTTACCGGACGTATGCCTGTGTGCATCTGTGGCGCTGGAAGGATAATGCCCCGGTAGTGAAGGCAAAAAGGCCGAAGGAGAAGATAAAATAACGACCGCAGGGATCAGACCCGAAGCGAAGCCCGGAATGCCCTGGCGGCGTAGTAAGATTCTGCCCCATTGTGATATACAAAGACCATATCGTAGCGACGATCGCAAAAAAGGGCACCTCCGAGTTTTCTGATGACGGGTGGTGTTTTTACCCAGCTTGATGTTTTTGTATCAAATTTTCCCAACTCCTGCAGTTCCCGATATTGCTCTTCTGACAAGAGTTCGATGCCCATGTCTGCGGCCATCTGCATGGCGCTGTTTGCAGGTTTATTTTCTTTGCGTTTTTCCAGCGCTTCATGATCGTAACAAATGCTTCTGCGGCTGGCCGGGCTTTCGGCTGCACAATCACAAAAAATATAATCCCCTGTTTTTTTGTCATAACCTGTGACATCGGGCTCACCGCCTGTTCTTTCCATTTCATGGAGCGACCAGAGCTTTGCCGTACTGGCTTCGAGCTTTGCCTGCACTTTTGCCCATTCTATACCCTTGTGCCGGTTCATATTTTTATCGAACCGGGCTTTGAGTGTGCTGAGCAATTCTTTTTGCTGTCCGGATGCTAATTCTTTTTTATTACTCTTTGCCATAAGGCGTTTGTATTTTTTGTTTGGAATTTTTTATTGAAGGTAATAATTGAAGTTTAAAAGTGCTTTGGTCGATGGTAAATACAGGCATACGGATTAGACTACTGCGCAGTGTAAATACAAGCACACGGATGTTTTGGACTGCTTCGCAGTGTAAATACAAGCACACGGATGGGACGGATTGGAGGGATGAACACGGATGTTTTGGACTGCTTCGCAGTTTTAAATACAGGCACACGGATGGGACGGATTGGAGGGATGAACACAGATTTTTATACTGCTGCGCAGTGTAAATGGGATTTTGAAATACACGCACACAGCCTGTCCCGTCTAAACGGGAGATGGGACGGGTTGGAGGGATGAACACGGATTTTTTATACTGCTGCGCAGTGTAAATACAGGCAAATGGATGGGACGGGTTGGAGGGGGATGCGGGCTGGCACTAGGACCCACTCCTGATCTGCTTGGTTATTTCTTTTAGTTGTTTAAAGGAAAGGGTGAAGAGGGTTTCTTTGAGGGCATTTTGCGTTTCTGTTTCCCTGAGGATGTTTAACGGGTGTTCGGGTGGTAAGGGCTTGTCTTTGTCGGGAGTGAACACCAGCAGATCGTTGGGTTCGCAGACGAGGACCCTGCAAAGCAGCTCGATGTGGTCTAAACGAAAGGACCTTGTGTTATTATTTAAGATTGCATGGGCAGTACTGGGCGAAAGGCCAGCTTTTACCAGAAAGGTGGAGGGCCTATCGATGCCACGGGCCTTAAAAATGGATGCCAGGTTGTAGGATAACATAATGGTTGTATTAAAAGTGCCAATAAGATTGATAAAACTCGAAATAAAGTTGTAAAAACTCAAAACAAAACTGTTAAATGTCAAAACAAGGTTGCTAAAAGTCAAAACTAGGTTGTCAATACTCAAAACAAGGTTGCTAAAACTCCAAACAAGATTGCTAATACACAAAACAAGGCTGCTAAAAGTCAAAACAAGATTGCTAATACACAAAACAAGATTGCTAATACACAAAACAAGGCTGCTAAAAGTCAAAACAAGGTTGCTAAAACTCCAAACAAGATTGCTAATACACAAAACAAGGCTGCTAAAAGTCAAAACAAGGTTGCTAATACTCAAAACAAGATTGCTAAAAGTCAAAACAAGGCTGCTAAAACACAAAAAAAAGTTGCTAAAACTGCAACCAAAGCTGTTAGAACCCGAAATAAAGTTGGCAAAACTCCAAATAATACTGGTTAGTTGCTAAACACGGAAGGCTACTCCCTAAATCGGGAAGGCTGCTGCGGCAATACGCTTGTCTGTGGCGAGGCTGGTTGAGGATGATTGCCGGGAAGACGGAAAGAATTGCTTTTTTGAATATGATCCAAGTAGCCGATGCGTAGCCGGTGATATACGCATAACGCTTCTGCGTTTTAAATTAATAAAAAGTGAGCGACTACAAAGGACCGGTGTGGAACAATCGAAGGTGCTTACAATTTATATAACCCGATCTTGACGGCATACAGTGCCAGAGCCACTCTTGTTTTCACCCCTAATTTCTCAAAGAGGGAGTCTCTGTAGCTTTCTACGGTGCGGGGGCTGCAAAACATTTTCTCGCCTATTTCTTTATATGTAAGTTCTGTACAGCTGTATTGCAAAAATTCCTTTTCCCTTGCGGTGAGCAGCATAGCCGTTCCATTATCAGTGGTATCCGGATTTGCAATAGAAAAAAACACCCGGCTGGTGGCCCAGTCGGGATAGTACATTCCTTTCTTTACCAGGGTAAGCAATGCTTTTTCCAGTTCTGCCGGGTGTACATTTTTATGCAGGTAACCTCTGGCACCCGCTTTTATCATTTTTATCAGGGAAGCATCATCATCCTGCACAGACAGGGCCATTATGAATACTGAAGGGTGTTGTTCTTTCAGCCAGGCAGCAGTGGCAAAGCCATCCATGACGGGCATTGAAATATCCAGTAATACGATGTCGGGCAGTTGCTTGTGCGAGGCGAATCGTTCCTGCAACGCATGACCATTCTCCACTTCGTACAGCACTTCAAAACCGGCAAACTCATCTACAATAGAGCTAATGGCTTTCGCTATCAGCAAATGATCGTCTGCTATGACAACTTTGTATTTCATTTCTCTGCGGGTAGTTGTAAAGATAAGATGGTTCCTTTACCGACTTCGCTGGTAAGCTGGTATGTCGCCTTAAGCTGTGCGGCCCTTCGCTTCATGTTCTGCAAACCAATACCGCCGGAGGCTGCGGATGTATCAAATCCTTTTCCGTCGTCGGTGGCAATTACCAAGAATGTATTGGCTTCTTTTTTCAGCGAAAGGGTAATCTTACTGCACCCTGCATGTTTCAGGCTATTTTGCATGAACTCCTGCAACAACCGGAAAAGTATATTCTTATCTGCCTGCGGCAAAACGATATCACCGCCGGTATGTTGTACGGATACCTGACAAAATCCCGAGACATTGATGCGTCTTGCTTCTTCTGTTAGCAGGAACAGCAATGAGGCATTGGCCAGTTCGGGATTGGTCAGTGTTTTTGATAACTGGCGTAATTCTGTGAGTGATTCATCAATGATATGGCCTACTTCAGCGATCTTATGCTCCAGATTGGTAACGGTTCCGGCAGCGAGTTGTTTGGTGTACAATGAGGCAAGGGTAAGTTTTTGCCCGACGTTATCGTGTATTTCGGTGCCGATGTGCTGCATTGTTTGTTGCTGGCTTTGGAGTTGTGCATCAAGTAAGTCCACCTGATGTTGCTCTTTCATAATGAACTTCTCCTTTTCATTAGCTAGTTTTCGTTTGCGATACTGAATAATAAATAGCCCAATACCTGCAATAAATACAAGTACTATCAGGCTGGCAAGCAAAAGAAATATGGTCAACGATTTTTCCGGCATATAAAAGCTACAGTAAAACAGATGTACATACAATAATTTAGTGCTATCATTACCCAAGTATAGGTTATAAAAATTGCTTTATGTTTTGGCCATAGAAAATTAAATAATCCATAATAAGGAAATGTTCCTAGCCAAAAAAGTAATAACCCTACTGCCACCCAAAAGCTACTCTCTTTAAAAAAGTATTGGAGCTGGGCTGATCGTACTAATTGTAAAAAATAAATAAACAGAAAGACAAGCAACACCAGATTTCCAACAGTATAAGAAAGCGAAAGAAAAAAGCCAGATTTTATATTTGGAAAAGCAAAATGCTCGGCAATAAGAGAAAGTACATATAAGACAGTTCCGGAAACAAAGACTACTTGCATTCTTTCAAACAACAATTGGTAAACAATCCAGAAGTAAAACAGAAACTCGAAGGGTATTATAAAGTACATATACAAGTTCCTGTTTCCTATCATGTCATTTTGAAATGCCAATATATGGCCTATAGAATCACCGACTACTATAATGGCAAGGTAAACAGGAAAGTATCTCCAGAAAGTATTCTTAATACGCCTCCAATAATAGAATCCCGTTATACAAGCAATCAACTCAAATAAAGTAATCGCAATCTTGAAGTAAATTATTAGCGCCATAACATTATTTAAAAGTCAATACCTACGGGAGGAGTACACACAGGAGGACAAAGCCCTCCATGATTTTGAACAGTATTACTTGTTGAAGATGAACTTGATAGAGGTGTTCTCTGGGCAACAGGATAATCTCTTGCTAATAATATCAGTGATTTTTCACTAGCCAGTTTGGGGCTCATTAGTTGTCTGAATGGGATGGCTGTGCAGCCCTTCATATGCCACGGATCAAAGTCCATTGGACCGCCAGAATTTGCGTCAGTATAAGTGGGAACCATAAATATTGTATGATGCTTTTCATAGCCCTGTGGAAGCCCTGAAAGTTGCGAAGTAGTAATCATTGCGGCTATGTCGGGATACGCAGCGTAGTACAAACGAATTCCATAAGACCTGTCTGTACAACCATTCCTACAATTACCTTTTTCGATTTCTTGAATAAACCGTTTGATAGTATCCAGTGGAAACCATACAGAACGAGCATCATTGGGAACATAGCCTGCTGAATTAATATTGGCCAGTTGCCTCGTCTGGTAATTCCCTGAAAGATCCCGGGCGACTTTTGCATTAAGTCCGCCAAACGCTGTACCCATATCAGTGCCACAGGTAGAACAGGCGGGCACCAGATTAGTATCTGGCCTTTTATTGTAAAAATGTTTATATCCAAAATACAAAGCAGCTCCTAAGAACAATACATTGGTGAAGATTAATACATTTCTCATAACTGGTGGTTTTGTTTTGTTATTAAATATAATCTATCCTCCTGCAAAAAAAGAAACATCTGTTCAGGGATAAATCAGCTATCCACCCATTTCTCTCTCCGTTAAATGACGGTATTTATTTCCGTGGCAATTTCCCGGGTAATGGTCGTTTGCACATTGTCCGGGCTCCTTCTTCTTTTCACTTTTGCTGTATGCTTTTACGGTGAGATAATATCTAATACTTGCAAGCCGCCAGTAAAGCATAATCATTACCGGGATAGCCGAAAACCGAACAGAGTAGGCACCACTCCATTAAACTTTTATACAATGAAAAAATCACTGTTGATCCTCTTTCTTTCCTTTACTATGATAAAGGCCAATGCACAACCGACAATAAATAAAAGCTCAGGGCCTTTATTTACTGTTGATAAGGTTGAAATTCTTTGTTGCAAATCTTCATTAAAAAGCAGTACCTGGAATATACACGCTGTATCCAATGCAGCGTGGAGTGTGTATGTAAATACAGGGCTTACCGTGAAAGACGCTTCGAACAATCTTATTGCCTATTATACCAATATCAGTGGTGATTTTACTTCGCCTTGTATTACCCTAACTGATGGACAAACCTATACTGTAACTTTTGTGGATGGTGCAGGAAACCCCAGGATAAATAATAGTTCGGTGCCTTTTTCGTATAGCCGCCTGGCGCCTGGCTGCGGAAAATCTGTGTATACAGGGGGGCTCGGCCTTCTTGATTCTATCAAGGCCGGCAACTTGTCAGAAATATTGCCCACCAATTGTGTTCCTCAAAAATCATTGAACATCAGTACAGGGTTAAATGCTGGTGGTACTTTAATTGCCAACAATGCGGCTGATCCATTTTGGGGCGGCTATGCCATTGCTAATTTAACGGGTGTATATACTCCCTGGAATGTAATTGCCGGAACGAAGATTCTATCACCCACGACATCCAATAGCGTATCCGGAACTCAAACCTTCAAAAGAAATTTCTATCTGTGTACCACCACTACTATAACTTTTAGCGGCAAGTACAGAGATGATAATAAGATCATCTCGCTGAAAATAAAGGATGCAGGCGGCATACAAAAATGGACACAGTCAGGATTACCGACTTTCGATCCGCAGGCTTATAATGATTACCCTTTTTCCGGGTCTGTAACTTTGGCTGCGGGTAATTATTATTTTGAATTCGTTTATAATAGTAACGACAGCTATGCAGGTTTCGCCCTTTCGGGCTCCATTTCTGCCAGCTCTCCTGTACTATCTAATTATCCTAATTGCTGCCCGGTATGCGAATGCGGGAAATGGGAGGGGATCAGGTTTGAATTTGCTAATCGTAAAACTGAGCGTAAAGATGAAATGATGCCGGACAGGAAGCCGAAGATGGTTGGTTGCAGCCAAACACTTGTACTTAGAAAAGGTTCCTCAGTAAAGTTAAACCCCGTCTTTTCCTGTAGCCAGGAATGTGCTGCCATGTATAAAGCGTATTTGTTCTTGCCTGGTGGAGGTACGCAGCAGATAAACGGATTCCCTTATATGTTCACTCAAACGATGCCGGGTTACTATACCCTTAAAGTGGTTCCATACTGTGGTGATAAAGCCTGCGAGCCTTGTCTTATCAGAATATTTGTAACACCGGGTTGTGATGGAGAAATACTGCCCACCGATCCTAAAGACGTGGAATTTATAAATACGGTGCTGGCCGGAGAAGGCAGAGGGTAAACTATCAATTGTCTTATTTCAAAAAAGGCCGGTAATCTCACTGGTCTTTTTTATTTCATCTTCAATCCTATTATTACTATACCTCAAATCTCCCAAGATCATCTTTCCCTACCTCCTATCCACAACTATTGAATTTCACCGCTTCGCAGGCATTTCATGCCCATAATGCTGCGTAGCCCTTCGTTGGCTATGCTATTTCCTTTACTTTTGCCTCAAAGGTTAGCGCTTATGAAATTGTCGCATTTGTCGGAGACACTGATCGGTTCGGAGATCGTAAAACTGGGTGGCGAGATCAGGGAAAAGATCCGCCAGGGCGAACGGATCTATAATTTCACCGTGGGTGATTTTGACCCTTCTATTTTTCCTATTCCGGCTGCGCTGGAGGATGCGATCGTGGAAGCTTACCGCAAACATTTTACTAACTATCCCGCTGCTGAAGGTAACCTGGACCTGCGGGAGGCTATTCATACCTTTATCCTTGAAGAAGAGGGGCTTGACTATGGCCTGCAGGAAATACTGGTGGCCTCGGGCGGCCGCCCGCTTATCTATGCCGTGTTCCGGGCCCTGTGTGATGCAGGTGACAAGATCATCTATGCGGTGCCGAGCTGGAATAATAATCACTACACTCATTTCGTAAGTGGTGAGCATATTGTGATTGAGGCTACAGCGGCCACTAATTTTATGCCTACGGCTGCTGATATCCGGCCGTATGTGCAGCAGGCTACCCTGATCTCCCTTTGCTCGCCGCAAAATCCTACCGGCACCACCTTTCGCAGGGAAGAACTGGAAGCGATCTGTGATATGGTGATCGAGGAAAACAACCGCCGCGGTGCGGATGTAAAGAAACTGTACCTTATGTACGACCAGATGTACTGGCACCTTACCTATGGTGATATTGAGCACTACAATCCTGTTACGCTTCGCCCGGCCATGCGGGAATACACGATCTATATTGATGCGATCAGTAAAGTGTTTGCCGCTACGGGTGTGCGGGTGGGCTGGGCCATGGGGCCGTCGGGAGTTATCAGTAAAATGAAGGCCATCCTTACGCATATTGGGGCCTGGGCGCCTATGGCTGAGCAAAAGGCGGTGGCGTATTATCTCGGCCATCGTGACAGTATTCACCAGTATCTGACCAACTTTAAGAAAGAGATCGAAGAACGGCTGCGCCGTATTTACTCTGGATTCATGGAGCTGAAAAGTGAGGGGCTGCCCGTGGATGCGATCGCTCCTGAGGCGGCGATCTATCTTACTATTAAAATAGACCTGGTTGGCAAGACAACTGCGACTGGCGACCTGATCAATAATCAAAGCGATGTTACTGCGTATGTGCTGAATAATGCGGGACTGGCTGTGGTTCCTTTTTATGCCTTCGGCGCTGATAAAAGTTCGCCGTGGTACCGCCTGAGTGTGGGTACTTGTAAGAAGGAGGAGATAGAGGAAATGGTGGGAAAGCTGAGAGAGGCGCTGGGGAAAATACAATATTGATAATACAAGTAAACCGCTAAGGCGCTGGTCTGCCTCACGGCAGAAACGCTGAACAATACAAATACACTAAACCGCTGAGGCGCTGATCTGCCTCACGGCAGAAACGCTGAGCAATACAAATACACTAAACCGCTGAGGCGCTGGTCTGCCTACGGCAGAAACGCTGAACAATACAATATTAGGTAATTATAAAAATGTATTTTATCTGCTAATACCAGCAGATTTCTCCATTCTAATTCTTATTGATCAAAAAGCGGAATGGACGCAGCCGGAAGTGGCTGGCTTCTTTTAGTATCTTCTTTGATTTGGAAGTGATTCGGTTTCGATCGACCAGTTCGGTGGCGATGCAGAATTGTTCGGGGGAATCGGTGATGCGGAGAATTTCAGTAATAGCTTCTACTTCATGGCCCCATGCCTGTTCAGTCATGAACCCATTATTGAAAAATACCAACAGGTTTTTGCTGAAGCCCTTCATTTGGTTTTTGTTTTACCATCCGCCGTTACTCTTCTGTCCGGGGCAGCCACAGTACTTGCTTTTCTTGCTGCCTCCGCCGGAGTAATAGTTCTTATTACAAGCCGACAGGAATACGATGAATAACAGGGCGACCGCTATTTTGTTTATATGCTTCATATTTTTCACAGAACTCCTTTCGGAGGAAGTTCTAAATTAAAACTATTTTACAAACAAATTAGTATCCCGTTTAGCGAAAACGGTCAAATAATTATGATGAAGCTGCCGGAAAGGGAAAAAAACGTTCGAAAACTCCGCATTTTGGTGGCCCCGCTGGATTGGGGCCTTGGTCATGCCACCCGCTGTATCCCCGTGATTCGGGAGCTGCTGGCACAGGGGGCGGATGTGTGGCTGGCGGGGGAAGGTGCCCAGGAAGGATTGCTGAAAGCTGAATTCCCGGAACTTCCCTTTCTGCTGTTGCCCGGCTACCGTATTCAATATGCCCGAACGGCCCGCGGGCTTGTTTGGAAAATGATACTTCAGGGACCGAAGATGCAGCGGGCCATCCGCTATGAACACCGCTGGCTGCAAAAAGCCGTGGATGAACATCACTTTGACGCTGTGATAAGTGATAACCGATACGGCCTGCATCACGCCTCTATTCCCTGCATTTTCATTACACACCAGTTGCGGATAAAAAGTTCTGTAGGTAAACGATGGATCGAAAACATACTTCAGAAAAGAAATTACCGCTATATCAACCGGTTTACTGCCTGCTGGGTGCCGGATGCGGAAGGGGATAACAACCTGGCCGGTGAATTATCACATCCTGACAAAAAGCCTTCGGCACCGATCCATTACATTGGAGTGCTTTCAAGGTTTGTGAAAAAAGAGAAAGAGGAAATAAAAGGCCACTTACTGGTGGTCTTGTCTGGCCCTGAACCGCAGCGAAGTATACTGGAAGAAAAGATCATAGCGGATATCAGTCATTATGCCGGCAGTGCCACCATCATCCGCGGGCTGCCTGGCAGCGCTGCTATGATCCCTTCTACGAATATGATCCATTTCATCAACCATTTACCGGCGGCTGAACTGAATATGGAATTCCTGAAAGCAGAATACATTATCTGCCGCAGTGGCTACAGCTCTGTGATGGATATTGCAACGGTTCAAAAGAAAAGTATTCTTATTCCCACACCGGGGCAAACGGAACAGGAGTACCTGGGAGAGTATTTAATGAAGAAGGGAATTGCGCTTTGCGTGGGACAAGGTCAATTTTCATTGACTGCTGCGCTAAAAACGGCTGATGCTTTTCCCTATACAATACCGCCTATTGAAAATACCGGGCAGCTTAGTGTTGTTATCAGATCACTGCTAATTCATGCAGCCGCATCTAAGTAGTGCTGCCCTTTTGATTTTGAAGCACAAGAAGCAGTCTGCCAATGTGATTCAAAACAAAATAATGGACTTACACGGCTTTGGGATAATCGAAGAACCAGTATTCTTTTTTGGCTGTACTAAAGTCGGCCCAATTGTTACAATACGCTTTGATGGCGAATACTCCGCAGGT
>CALSAT010000043.1:0-14817 GCA_943372905.1 Bacteroides fragilis
TAGGTGTAAGGCATTACCACCGCCATTACGGTATTGGTATCCACGCCATATTTTTTCAGGGAATCGTTATTGTTCAGGAAACGGATCATTTGCAGTGAATCACATTCCACCTCAAATTTTTTACCGACACCCATTTTACCGGCAAATAGTTCCTTGGTCCTTTCTTTGATGATCACAATTTTAGCATCCGGCTGTTCTCCGCTGCGCAATACTTTGATCAGTTTAAAAACATTGATACCGTTGTTGAATTTGTACCGTCCGGGGATCACTTTTTTGAACCGCAAAAGGCGGCTGGCAAGGTCGTAGCCGCTGCCGTCAATAAATTTTTGATCAATAAGATCTGCTTTTACGGAAGCCACAGTGGCACCGGGTTTAATATAGAAATAAAGGCCTTCTTTATTCTTTACGGCTGGTTTCATTAACTGGTAGCCAAAGAAGCCGATGAGTACCACGATAAGTGTGGAAATGCCGATGATGATTTTTCTTTTCATAGTTGTTTCACAAAGTAAATAAAAAACCCCGTGTCTCCTATGATGACACGGGGTGTATAAAATGTTATACCTGTTTATTTAGGGGTATTAGCTGGCGTAGTGGCGGGGGTAGTACCTGGAGTGGTAGCGGGTACTGTTCCGGGCATTACAGTTGTTCCGGGGGGAGTAGCCGGAGCAGTGGGTTTACTTGTTGGAACTGTCAGGCCTTCTGCTTTATTATTCTCTGCAGGCGAAGCACTCCTTTTGGAAATGAACATTACTGAAACCATACACAAAATGGCGATCACACCAGCGAATAACCAGGTCCCTTTTTCCAATACATCTGTTGTCTGCTTTACACCCATGAACTGGTTGCTGAATCCGGCAATATTACCTGCCAAACCACCACCTTTGGGGTTCTGTACCAATACTATAAGGCTAAGCACAATAGAAGCCAGGATGATCAATATGATAAATAAAATAGTCATGTCAGTTTAATTTCTTTAGATCCTCGATTTTCGCTGCAAAATAAGGGCTTTTGGCGGGTTCGAGCAAACTTAATTTGGTGTAGATATCGATCGCTTTGGCGGAATTGCCCTGTTTTTCCCATACTTCTGCCATAGCCTCTGTCACCACATCGCCGCCTTCCAGCGAATGTTCTGCCAGTGCTTCCACTTTTTGATCGGGTGTTGTGTCTTCCCCTTTGGCGATCTCGGTTACCGGCAGCCTTTTCATGGTCTTCAGCCAGTCGGTAAAGCTCTTCAGTTGCTGGCCAAACTTATCCATTGGCTTTTTTTCATCCCTGATATTGATGCCTTGAGAAGCAAAATAATCAACAGTATGGTAGGGCTCAAATATCAACTCGGCTTTGGCCGGGTCAATGGCTTCTATTTTCAGGGCGGGAATATTCATCGGCGGCTCTTCCGCTTCCGATTTGTCATCCGCAGTATTTGTTGTTTCCTCAACAGGAATAGCTGCAGCAGAGGACAGTTCTTCAACTACCGGTTCGTTCGTTACTGTAGCGGCAGCTTCTGCAGGCTGCACTGTCAGGGTGGGAATTTCTGTTGCCGTATTCTCCTTCTTTTCTGCTGGCTGTTCCATGATTGCTGCTGCTGGCAGGCTCGCTGGAAGCTCGGTTATGGGTTCTGCTATCGCAGCAGTCATTGATTCTACCGGCCCTGACGATACTTCTTCGGCCAGTGGAACAGGATTTTCTTTTTTAGGGGCTGCTTTTATCTCGGCACCACCAGTATCATTCAGCAGGTGCTCTACCCACAATGGATTATGAAAGAAGAGATAGGTTTTTTGCAACTGGTCATTGTATTGGTCCGATTTTTCAGCTTGTAATTTTTTGGTGAGCAGCAGTTGAGCGGCGCCAAAATAGGGATGGCGTTCCGCAAATTGCTGCAGCTCGTGCAGGCTGCATTGCTCCAGGGAGTCTTTTTGAAGGAGCGATTTTACTAATTGATCGATACGGGCATTCATTATTACAAGATAAGGGGAAAACAGTGTTTTTGAAAGCGGCAATGACAGGAAATGCTCAAATTCTTTTACCAGTCAGAAAATAGCCGGTTAAAGATCTCATCGGTGAGGGTTCGTATCATTTCATCCCCCAGATCTGCTTCTGCCTGCTGGAAAGTGCGGTTGCCCTTAAACTCAAAACTCCGGCTTACATCGTACTCTTTGGTATCATTCTCCTTATTATCTGTTTTGACAATATGTATAGTAACGGTAAGCCGGTTATTGGCAGCCTGCTGCCCGGAGATAGCGGATGTGCTGAAGGTGTACTCGCTTACAAAGCCGGTGATCACCCAATCGGCATTATCGTTATTTACCTGGGTCAGTTTTGTTTGCCCCACTACCTTCTGCCGCAGTTTGTCCGTCAGCCGGGGGCTGAATTGCGGGTTCACATATTGAGCCCTGTTCTCAATGAAATTGATTTTCACTGTCTTTATGGTATCCGGTATGGAACCCGCTTCACTGAAGCGGTACACACCGCAGTTACTGTTGCTTACCAGCAAAAACAGCAATACCGTAAAGGGGAGTATAGCAAACGCTTTATGGGTGATGATTTTCATTATTCTTCTATATCGTATTCTTTAATTTTTCTGTACAGGGTCCTTTCACTTACACCCAGGTCAATAGCGGCATTCCGTCTTTTGTTCTTGTGCTTCTTCAGCGCTTTGATGATCACTTCTTTCTCCCTGTCCAGCAGGTTCAGGCTTTCTTCCACTTCCACATGCTCATGTATATCATTGTTCATAATAACCGGCTGTGAGTGTTGCACGGCAGGCTGAATGCCGATAGTGCCTACCGGCATGGCCGTTACCGGCTGCAGGGATTCGTTTCCTTTCAGTTCTTTTAACTCGTTAATGAAAGCCTGGTTCTGCGCAACCATGTTCGGATTCTGCAATACATCGAGGAACATCCGCTTCAACTCCGTTACATCTTTCTTCATATCGAAAAAGAGCTTGTATAAGATCTCTCTTTCATTGGCAAATTCGCCACCGCCAGCATGGGGTGAATTTACCACAGCGGGCAAGCGGTTATTCGAATAAGGCTGCAGGAATTTCTTTAGTGTAGTGGCTGTTATTTGTTTATCCTGTGAAAGAACTGATATCTGCTCTGCAATATTCTTCAATTCCCGCACATTACCCGGCCAGGGATAGTTTATTAACAGGTTTTTCGCTTCCTCATCCAGTTGCACGGGTGAGGTTTTGTATTTATTAGCAAAGTCGGCTGCAAATTTCCGGAAGAGCAAATGAATATCTTCCGGTCTGTCGTGCAGGGCCGGTACCCGGATGGGCACAGTGCTAAGGCGGTAGTAGAGATCTTCCCTGAATTTACCCACCTGTACCAGTTGCAAAAGATCTTTATTAGAAGCGGCGATCACCCGTACATCCGTCTTTTGTGTTTTGGAAGATCCCACCCGGATATATTCGCCGGCTTCCAGCACCCGCAGTAAACGGGCCTGTGTACCAAGGGGCAACTCTCCAATTTCATCTAAGAAAATGGTACCACCGTTCACCGTTTCAAAATAACCTTTACGGGCATCTACCGCGCCGGTAAAGGAACCTTTCTCATGCCCAAACAGTTCTGAATCGATCGTGCCTTCTGGAATAGCGCCACAGTTCACCGCAATAAAAGGATTATGCTTACGGGCAGACAAAGAATGAATGATCTGCGAGAACACTTCTTTACCCACACCACTTTCACCATGAATTAAAACGGTGAGATCAGTACCGGCCACCTGCTCCGCCACCTGCAACGCATAGTTGAGGGCGGGGGAGTTGCCAATGATACCAAAACGGTTTTTTATTGATTGAATATCCATTTGTTGTTGTTTGAATTATTAATTACTGATCATTAATTAATAATTGTTCCGATCAATGTTCCTTGTGTACAATTATCTGCCTTCACTTTTACATAATCCCCTTTTTTCAATGCAAAAGCCCCTTTCGGAAAAACGAATACTTTCCCTTCAGAGCTTCTTCCCATCCAGTCATCAGCGCTCTTTTTACTTTCTCCTTCTATTAATATGTTGAATGTTTTACCAATGTCACGCAGGTTGCTTTCCAGCGAAAGCTTGTTTTGCAGGTCCACCACTTCCTGTAATCTTCTTTTCTTTATCTCCAGGGGCACATCATCTTTAAAACGGCGCTGCGCCAGTGTGCCGGGCCTTTCAGAATAAAAGAACATATAGGAGTAGTCATATTGTGCAAACTCCATGATGCTTAATGTATCCAGGTGGTCCTGTTCTTCCTCTGTACAAAAACCGGTGATGATGTCGGCACTGATGCCGCAGCCGGGTATGATCTGCCTGATCCGTTCCACCTTGGCCATGTACCATTCCCGGGTGTAGGTACGGTTCATCAGTTGTAAGATCCTGGAAGAACCACTTTGTACCGGCAGGTGTATGTAGTTGCAGATATTATCATATTGGGCGATGGTGTACAGCACTTCATCCGTAATGTCTTTTGGATGAGAAGTGGAAAAGCGTACCCGCAGCAGGGGAGATATCTGCGCTACTCTTTCCAGTAGGGCGGAGAAGGTAACTGGTTGTGTTGTTGGTTGTCCGTCGTTGGTTGTCTGTTGCCCGCTCTCATCAGTATAGTAATAGCTGTCCACGTTCTGTCCCAGCAGTGTTACTTCCCGGTATCCTTTTTCAAAAAGGTCAGTACATTCTGCAATGATGCTGTCGGCACTGCGGCTTCTTTCTCTACCGCGGGTGAAGGGCACCACACAGAACGAACACATATTATTACAGCCCCGCATGATGCTAACAAAGGCATTCACGCCATTGCTGTTAAGCCGGATCGGGGCTATATCCCCATACGTTTCATCGCGGCTCAGTAAAACATTCACAGCTTTTTGACCACTCCCGGCTTCTTCCACCAGGGCGGGCAGTGAGCGGTAGGAATCGGGCCCCACCACCAGGTCCACCAGCTTTTCTTCTTCCAGCAGCTTCGCCTTCAGCCTTTCTGCCATGCAGCCCAGCACACCCACCAGCATCCCTTTCTTTTTTTTCTTCAGCTTTTTAAATTCGGTGAGGCGCTTGCGAACGGTTAGTTCAGCTTTTTCCCGGATAGAGCAGGTATTGATAAAAATAAGGTCGGCATCTTCCACGTTGCGGGTAGCGCCAAAGCCTTCGGTATTTAATATAGAAGCAACGATCTCACTATCAGCAAAATTCATGGCGCAGCCATAACTTTCAATGTAAAACCGTTTTTTGTAATGGTTCGGGTCGGCAGCAAAAGGAGCATAAGCTTCCCCCTGTCTTGTTTCATCGTGCTGGTCCCGGTCTGTTTGTTGTGCCTTATCTGTCACTAAATCAAGCATAAAATGTTCAATTGGATAGCAAATATACTGCTAACAGGCCGAAGTCTGACAGGTTGTCAGTATTCGGAAGCCGGTAGCCACCGCAATCGAATTAACCGTTCCACCTGTTCGGTGTCAGCCTCTTAGCAAGGTTGGTATTATCTTTACGTCTTATTCGCTGATTTGAAAAAATTCCTTCTTCTTACCATCCTTTCCAGTATTGGCTTATACTCCTTTTCGCAGGGGAATGATCCCGGCGTACTGACCGGCAATGTGCTGGACCAGGCCAAAAAAGCGATGCAGGGCGTTACCGTTGTCCTCACTTCTTTAAAAGACACAACACGGCAAACCACCACCCAAACCACGAAGGACGGTGACTTTCAGTTTGAAAAAATAGCTTTCGGCCACTACCGCCTCCGCTTTTCCAGTGCGGGTATGCAACACATCATCCTGGACAGTATCTATTTCCGGCAGGAGCGGTACGACTTTAACCTGAATGATATATTGATGAAGCCGAGCAATACGGAACAACTGCAGGAGGTGATCATTTATGCTGAAAAACCACTGATACAATCAAAAGACGGAAACATCACTTTCAATGCCGGTGAATCTGCCATAGCGGCAGGAAGCAATGCCAGTGATCTGCTAAATAATGTACCACTCGTTTCAAAAGACCCGAATGGCAAAATAACCGTGCGGGGAAAAGAACCCAAAATACTGATAGATGATAAACCCGTAGAGCTGAACCTGCAGCAACTGCAGGACCTGCTGGAATCATTGCCCGGCAGCTCCATAGAAAAGATAGAAGTAATGACCAACCCGCCGCCGCAGTACGCCAATGAGCAGGGGGGCGTTATCAATATCACCACCAAGAAGGGGAAAGTGGGCCGCAGTGGCCGCCTCAGCATTTCCGGGGGCAGCCGAGGAGAGGCAACAATGAATGGCAACTTCAGCTACCGCAAGCAGGGCTTTTCACTAAGCATCAATGCCGGTACAGGCTACAACCGGCTGCCGGGCGAAGGCTATTCTGTCCGCAATAATATCTATGCCGACTCTTCCAACTTCTTTAATACCAAAAATGATTACCTGAACAAGAACTGGCGGCCCAATTTCCGGCTGAATATGGATTATGATATCAGCAAAACACAATCGCTGAACCTGGTGCTGCAGTACAACCAGAATAATTTTAATAACCGGAATACCACTGAATACACCAACCTGAACCGCTTCGGCAATATCTACCGCCTCAGTGAACGGACCATTTTTAACGATGGCGATAATTATAATCCTAACGCCAATTTTACGTATACCAAAAAGGGAAAGACAGCCGGTGAATCACTCCGCATCATTACCGGTGTCAATTTCTCCATCAATAAATCAGACAGGGATTTCTTTCAGCAGTTCTTTAACCCCGACCATTCTCCTAATGGCATCGACTCCACCCAGGAACAACTAACGGACAACCGCAGCAACGGGTATAATATCCGGGTGAACTATGACCGTCCCCTTGCCAACAAAAAAACGTTTTTATCTTTTGGTACCTATTATAACCGCAGCAACAGCCATATTAATGTAGATGCGAGCTACCTCAAAAAGCCCGATATGCTGTTTGTAAAATCCGACCTGCTCAGCAATGAATTTAAATTTCACCAGGGCATTACCAACCTGCGGGCTTCCGTGCGGCAGGTACTCAAAGAAAATTTCAGCATCACCGTTGGTACTTCCGTAGAGCAAACAGCCATCCGCTTTGAATTATTCAAAGAAGGCAGGGACGCCACAAATAACTACTGGACCTGGCTGCCCTTTGCCAACATCAACCGCAACTGGAAGGATAAACTCAACCTCACACTCGCCTACCGCCGCACCATCCGCCGCCCCGGCATCAATGAACTGAACCCCACCATAGATTTTGGTGATCCCTATAATGTCCGCTTCGGGAATGAGACACTCGTAGCCTCCACCGCCCATAATTTTGACCTGGTGCTGGGCAATACCAAAAAAGGTTACTTCGCCAACATTGGTGTGGGATATAATATCGTCGAAGACATCTTCAGCCAGGTAAGAACACTGCTGCCTGACGGCAAAACACAGATCACCTGGGAGAATATCAGCGGCCGCAAAGAATATGAACTCAGCACCCGGGGTGGCCTCACGCTTACCAAGAAACTGAAGCTGAACCTGAGCGCCAGCTATACCTATAATGAATACAGCGCTTTTGATAAAACAGTGAACCGCTATCGCAATGGCGGCTCCTTTACTTCCAATATCAGCACCGCCTACACGCCCAAAGATATTTGGAACCTTACCGGCAGTTTTAACTTCAACCGCTTTGCCAACCCGCAGGGCTATGCCCGCTGGAACTGGAGCATGAACATCGGCATACAGCGAAAATTATTAGACAAGAAACTCACCATAACGGCCAACATCATCGACCCCTTCCTGCAGGAGAACAGGACCTTTACCTACGGCCCCAATTTCAATCTTCAAAGTTTCAGTACGGCACAAACAAGAAACTTCCGGCTGAGTGTGGGCTACAATTTTACCAGGGCAGCAAAGAAGCCGGTACTGAAAAAGGTGAACTGATGCAGAGCACTTTGCCTTCGGCAAGTAATAGAACAGCCTTCAAGCCCCGAAGATCCGGTGTGTACTTCAGCACTTGTCTTTACCAGTTTAATAAATGTCCTTGCCGGGGCGGCAGCACTCCGTTGCAGCCGTTTACTTCACCATCACACAAAAACAGATACCGACCCCCAAAAAATTGATATCAATAAATTTCAAACAGAACCCCGCCGCAGCCAAACAGAACAGAAAAGAACGGCAACAGAAGCCGGAAGCAGTAAAACAGATCCCGAAAAACCGGCTGCAGAACACAAAATCATCAAAGCAGATACGAATTTATTGGCCGGAGATATGGAATGAACTGTTGTCACCACCGATTTAATGGGTGTCAGACACGATTATTTGAGTGTAAGCATCAATTTTTTTACTGTCAGACATCATTTTTTTGATGTTAGCATCGATTTTATTGATGTCAACATCGATTTTACGGGTGTCAGCATCGATTTTTTTGCTGTCAGCATGTATATTTTGACATGCAATACTGACAAATTTGCTGTCAGACACGATCTAACGAATGTCAAACATCATTTTTTTAGTGTCAGATACCATCCAATTGATGTAAAAATCGATTTTTTGACCGTCAAAATCGATTTTTTTGGTGCTAAAAGCCTTACAAACAGTCACTTAGAGAATAACCACCCGGCAAAACCCGGTTTTTCGGGCTGGTAAAGGAGTTGACCAGCCGGTGAAAGGAGCTGGAGAGAGGCCGCAGCAACCGGGGTGGCTACAGCCCCCAAATCCAGCCTTTTATCAATTTTTTGGGTAAGGCAGCAGCAGGCTTGGGAGTGGGTGGATATGGTGGTGGCAGAGCGACACTTGCCGGTTTGGAGTCCGACCAGTACAATATCAGCTACCGGCTTTACAGTGACTGGCCTTGCGAAGCCCTGCCTTTTTGTGGAGGACATGGAGTTGTATTTGCGAAAGTTTTATTGGAAAAACAATTTTTTCAAGCCATTGAAATATAGGCTAATATGGAAAAATGCGAAAGTGGAGGGGGTGAAAACTTTCGCATATTTTTGAGTTGGCATCAATAATATTATGACACACCCTAATAAAATTCAAAGCATACTTTTTGGGACACTGATAATTCTTTTATCAGCTTGTAGCTCTAATGACCAAAAGGCTTTTCAACAAACACTTTCTGTAAAGTTTGACACTTTGCAAATTGACAATACAAAAGACACATTAGTATTTGGCTCAAAAGGAACAGGCTTGTTCTTTGAGAAAGAATCATTTGAATTACCAGACGGTACAATTCCGAAAGGAAAAATTTCTATTCAATTAAAAGAGTGCTATAGTAATTCCGACATTGTAAGAGAAAACTTGACAACTACGTCCAATGGAAGGATTCTTGAGACAAGAGGGATGATTAATGTGTTAGCTTTTTCTGATAATCAGGAATTGAAACTTAAACAAGGCAAAAAGTTCATTATCCATTTTCCAAAGGACACGTCAGACAGAAAAAAGCAAATGAATTTATTTTACGCAAACAACAATGGAGATGCCCCAATTGATTGGAAACTTGATAGTGTGACACTACTCAAGCCGACAGCATACATGTCTGGCTGGATGACAACAGGATATGTTGGTGGTGATACATCAAGAAATGGTGGTTTCTATTTCAAAGGACAAAAAGAGGAAGGTATATATGACTACTTCTACAAAAATTTCGACAACACAAAATTACAAGCGACAAAAGAAGACTTACAAAACAAAATTTATGAAGCTGAATTTGTTGTCAACAAACAAGGAAAAATAACAAACGTCAAAATAACAGAGGAAGTCTACGACACTTCAGGGAAAAGAATTCCATCTAAAACAAAAGCTGACCCATATTTCTATGAGTATATGAGCAAGATTCCAACCTTGGAAGCTTTTTATGAAGATTATGGAAATGGTGACATGAGGCCATTTGATGCTAAGTGCAGCTTCTATATATCAATGGGGCTATTTCCCCCTGATTATAGGAACAACGAAAACTACAACAAAATTTTTAACCAAAAATATAGTGCCTTTAAAAATAATACCGTTGAATCGATGAATGACGCAGAATTAAATTATTACATTTTTAGTTCAGCAAAATTGGGATGGATAAATTGTGATTTCTTTTGGGAAATAAAGGATGAAAAAATAGATTACATAGTTAAAGCTGACCCACAATCTAAACCTAATATAAAATTAGTATTTAAAGAAGCTAAAAGTATTTTGACAGGCACACTTGAAGGAGATAAATATATTTTTAAAAACGTTCCAATAAATCAAGACATAAAAATTGTAGCAATTAGTTACAAAGGCAGCAAACCTTTTTTGAGTATCTCTTTGACAAAAACAGACAAACAAATATTTGATAAGTTTGACTACAAAGATTTTGCTTTAACAGACTTAGAGAAGCAACTTAACACACCGTGACAGAGAATTACTGCTGCCAACAAAAGTATTTGCAAAAGCAGGGCTGGACAATGTAACATCAGCTAAGTGCAAGCATCAGCAGCGGTTCGGGCTCGACGTTCAATTTTCAGCTTTAGTTCATAACTTCAACAACATATTTTCAAATGGGCATTTGTACCGGGCTGGACAATCAATGAATTCCCTGCCTTCGCAAATACTCAACGTTGGCCGCAATTTTATGAAATTCATGAAACGAATATTAGTCATCTTTTGTAACATACTCGTTCCGGCACTTTTGTTGGGACAACAGATATCTAATGAAAATCCATACGTCAATACCGATTTCAAAAAATATTTGTATGTGAACTTTGACAATCCCGTTTATATCAGTACAGGAAAATATAAGTCATTAAAAATTGAAGTTTCTAATGGCACCATCACAAAAACGGGCGAGCCGGGAAAGTATTTAATCAAACCTGAACGTTGCGAGAAAACAGTTGTCACTCTTAGCGGACCTGGATATAATAAGCAGTTTGAATTCGATTGCGCAGTGATGCACTATCCAGAAATTGATTTCTTTGGCTATCGCTATGAACACAATGTACCATCAATCCGTCGTTCCGAAGGAATATATGCTAAACATACCCCACTCGATTTAGATATTTTATATAGCATCGATTCCTTTCACGTAACAGTAAAAGATTCTCTAACTGAAAAAACACATGTTAATGCTGGATCGAGGTGGGATAGTATTACCATAAAAATGATTGAGCAAGCAAAAAAAGGTAGCTTACTTATTATAGATAAGATTTTTATTACTGGTCCTGATAACAAACGTTATCGAGGTGAACCGCTACAAAGGCAAATTTGGGAATGATGAAAAACTGCGGCCAACATGAACTGTGTAAAAAACCAGATAAAAGGCGGCCTTTTTTTAAGGGTTTATCTGAGCAGTAATTTGGTTGATACAGGCTGTTGTTTTTACGCCGATAGCTATCGGGGCAATTGATGTTCATAGAATGGGAGTGCAAACCGCCCAAGGGTTCAAAACCCCTGGACGGTTAGCACCGGGCGGTCAAACTATAGCAATTGAATAACAAGCATTAAAAAAATGACAACAGAATTATTAAGCATCATTCCAGTACTCCCATCTGCAGACCTTGAAAGGGACATTGCTTGGTACAAGGAAAAATTAGGGTTTGAAATTTATTTTTCTGATAAAATGTACGCTGTGCTTTACAGAGAAAATATTTGTTTACACCTGCAGTGGCATGCTGACACAATTGACGACCCATTGCTTGGTGGTTCGGTAATTAGAATATATGTGAAAAATATAACTGCACTTTTTGAAGAACTTGTAGAAAGAGGCACGGTTACTCAAGATAGTTTGAAAATCAATACACCTTGGAAAACAAATGAGTTTGGATTTTACGACCTAAACAATAATGCAATTTTTATTATGGAGGATGCTCTAAACAATAAATGACCACCTTCACGAATTAAAATACTTGCTATGGAAGCTGATAAAATTATTGAATTCATTAGTCGTGGACGGACTGACTATATTTTTGAGTTATTAAAACAACCTGATTGGAAAGAAATATTGAACGAAGGACAAGTAAAACCTTTACAATGGCTTGTTTATTATAATGACACAACTGCTTTAAAAGCGGTTTTAAAAGAAGGCGGCAGTCTTGACAGTATTAATTTAAATGATGAATTAGGGAACGCTGCTTTCTTTGGACACTGGAAAGTATGCGACTTTTTAATAAATAACGGTGCCAACGTAAATACTTATGTTGATAAAACTAACGAGACGCCGTTACACAATGCCCTTGCCAAAGCAGGACGACCTTACTATTTCTATGTGGTAAAACTGCTTGTAGACAAGGGAGCAAATGTAAATGCCAAAACAATTGCAGGTATAGAAACAGGAGCATTTATGCGTGACGTAAGGACAAAAGGAGAAACGCCTTTACACAGGGCGGCAGCCTATGCAGACGAAAAGGCAATTTCATTTTTATTAGACAGTGGGGCAGACAAAACAGCTAAGGACGCAAATGGAAATTCACCTTTAAGTTGGGCAAGCGAACACCTGCGACCAGGAGCAATTTTATCATTGTTAACTTATGACGGATTTCAAATTAGCGAAGGACATAAAACTATAAACACAAGTGACCACGGGCAAGGTTGGGGGAATAGCATGGATTGGAATTTATTAGGGGACTATTTGCCAGAATAAAATTAACTACCCACAACATGAACTCTGTAAAAAACCAAATAAAAGGCAGCCTTTTTTTAAGGTTTAGCTGAACGGTTAGCAATAAAAGCGAAAGTGGAAAAGGAGAAAACTTTCGTATATTTTTGAGTTGGCAGCTATTAACACATTTTTCAATGAGACAAACATTATTGATTTTATTTTTTCTTGTTAGCGCATTTGTTTCCAAGGCTCAAAATGTTAATGTAGGTTTATATGGTATTGACACAACAGATTTGACACTTAGAATAGATGGCAATATTATAGTTATCAATAAAAACATTTCTGACAAACAAGAATGGGCTAATTTATTTACAGATGACCATTTATTTATTGACTATTTTAAAAATAATAGTGGTAAAGCAATGTATGTTTATATAAATGAAATAGAAATTTTAGACTCGGTTACTTTTAGATTTAAGATTTTAAGCCGTTCAGTAGCAATTAAAACATATCAACCGAATGGCTGGTGCAATTATGTTATAAAAAGAGGAGTAAATCCAATTAGTAAGAAGACGTCAATTACAAAGATTGAGTTACGTGGATGTGAAATATAAAGTTGTCTAATTAGAACTATTACCTTCAGTACAAACAGCTGCCAACATGGGGTTCCTATGTAAAGCGGTTTGAAGGGTTCTATTTTTCCCCCATCGGTATAATTGTTTATTTGCCTTCATTCACGTTGTGTGTATATTTATAGGGCGGTGGAGGTTTTTTCACAACTTGTCCCGCCTAAGCGTAAACTGCCGTTATGTGCAACATTTAATTGCGATTTCCGTTATTGAGACATGCGTATATTTTTGACCTTAGTTTTCTTATTATCTTCTCCAGCTCATATTTTTTCTCAGTATTCATCCGACTCATTAGAACTAAATGTTAAAATCATAAAAGAATACCAAGTTGCCCATAGCAAGAAATACTACGAATCCAGGTATCGATCCCAATCATTAAATATCACCAAGGATACTGTGCATGAGAAGAGGTTTGACATAGAGGTAGCGATAAAGAACTCATCGTATAGATCAATGTTTATTTGGCTAATGAGTACTTTCTGGGAGCAAAATTTTCGGATAAATAATAATTATATCTATTTCGCTGGTCGCGACATAGATCATAATTTCCCTACGATTGTTGAAATAAAGCCAGGTGAAAGTAAATTATATCATGCAACGTTAGTAAAGTCAATAAAGTTTGATTTCCCCTGTTCCAATTGTATTTATGGTAAACAGGTTGAAACTACCAAACTAGGACTAATCATTATTGATGATGTTTTTGAAACGAAATTGGACGGCTTTTGGGGTTATGATCTGGCAATGGATGACGAAAGCACATGGAAGACCATTTGGAGCAATTCATTGTATTTGCTAACGAAAGAGGAAGCGAATCCGAAGCCTGTTGAAATTCCAATCTATAAAAACAATTAAGGTTCATATACTAAACGCTGCACACAATATGAGCTGTGTAACAAACCAAATAAAAGGCGGCCTTTTTTTAAAGTTTAGCTGAGCAGTAATTTGGGTGATACAGGCTGCAACCATGCCTGTATGCCTTCATTCACATTGTGTGTATATTTATAGGGCGGCAGTGTTTTTTTTCACAAACTGACGTTAGCGGTCATTGTAGAGCGACACACAAACCTGCGTTAAACAATGAAAAAAAAGTACATAAAATTAAAACACAAATTGACAACAATTAAAAGAAAATATTGTAACTGCCATTTTAATATAATAAATAAAATAGGGCTACTTTTTTTTACCTTACTTTTTTTTGGAAATATTCATGCCCAACAACCTTTAAACTTAAATTTTGAAGTACAAAGTGTCGAAGGCAGAAATAGACCTTGGGGTTGGTCATTGCTTAATTGGGGCGAAATTTTATTTGAAATGGACAGTACTACAAGAAGAACCGGCAAATACAGTTTGAAATTACAGTGTAAAAACTCTTCTTCGCTATGCCCAACTCAATCTATCCGTTATGATATAGAGCCTTATGAACTGAGGAATAATAAAATTCAAGTCGAAGGATATATCAAAACAGAAAGTATAAAAGAATTCGTTAGTTTTTCGATAGGTTATTCTTATTTAAATAAAGAAAACAACTATTCAGCAATTGATACAGCGAGTGATAAAATTTTCGGCACTTCAGATTGGACAAAATATTCTTTGAACCTCCATATACCACAAAATGCAATTGTTGCTTTTATTCAAATTAGTTATAAAGGAAATGGAATTGCTTGGTTTGATGATTTTAGATTAAAAATTGGCA
>CALSAT010000044.1:0-14647 GCA_943372905.1 Bacteroides fragilis
TTCAGTTGTTCCATTTCTTCTTCCAGCGTTATAAAATTCTGCTGAGATGAATGCAACACTTTTCTCAGGAGGGTGGAGAATTTTGAAATGTACAGGTTGGCATTGTCCACATCGTTCTTGAGTGTAAACTGCTGAATGCTGTTCATGGCATTAAAGATAAAGTGAGGGTTCATCTGTGCCCGCAGGGCTTTTAATTCCAGTTCCGTCACCTGCTGGCGGATAGCCGCTTTTGCTTTCACTGCATTAATTCTTCTGCGAATATAGATAGTGATTGCTGTAATCGCTGCCAGCGTCAATAAAATTTTAAACCACCAGGTTTGCCTAAAAGGCGTTGCAATGGAAAAAGAATAAACAGCATCCTGCCTGCTCCATATTCCTTTATTATTCAATGCCTTTACATGAAAAGAATAATGGCCCGGTGAAAGGTTTTCATAACTCACACTCCGCAAACTGCCGGCGCTGACCCAATTAGTATCCAACCCGTCCAGTCTATAAAAATAGCGGATGCTTTTCTGGCTGGCATAATCAAGGGCAACAAAACTAAAATTGAAGGAATTATTACGGTAAGAAAATTTATTGCGGCCCGATAAATCATTTATTGCCCCGGATTTTTCTCGCTGCTTGATGCCGGTTATATACATCTGCGGAAAAGCGGCTGATAGAAAAAACTCATCGGGGATAAAGGATACAATTCCGAGTGAGGAGCCCGCCCAAATGATACCCGTTCTGTCTTGGTACAGACTCATGGAATAATACCCCGGCTTTGTAAATCCATCCGTTTCATCAAAATTTAAAATACGGTCTTTGTATTTACCCTGTTGCCCGATGAAGGTGAGCCCCAGGATGCTTCCCGCCCAGATATTATTTTCCTTATCTGCAAGCAGTGTTAAATAATGCAGCGAAGTAAGCCCATCTTCCCCGGTAAATTGCCGGACTGCTTCTAATTCATTTTTGCTATTGAAAACACATTTCAAAATTCCTTCGCCGTCAGTTGCAATCCAGATATTGCCCTCATTATCTCTCAGCATATCTTTTACCGATACCTGACTGTTGTTAATGATAAATCTTTGCAATGAGTCATTGAGCAAATGAAATATACCTTCTTCGCCCCCAATCCAGATGCTGCCATCAGGCGCTTCTATACCGGCGAAAAATTTTGCATATTTAGTGATGCCGGGGAGGTAATAATATTTTTTAAATGAAACAGTATTGTCAGGGGCGACTATTATCTCACTCATTCCTTTGTCGCCAACAGCATACAGTTTTCCGCTGGTAGTTTTTAAAAACCGGCTGAATGAATTGTCGTGCAGCCCGCTTTCTTCTGTAAAGGCTTGCGGTTTATTATTTTGTAGGGTAACAAGTCCCTGGTAGCCGGAGCCCATCCACAACCAGCTCCTTTCATCCTCATACATACATTTTATTTCTGCAGCGGGAACTATGTTTTTCCATAAAAGACTGAAGCCGATATCTTTTATTTGCAGCAGGTTGCCCCTGTTGGAACCCACAAGCAGGTTTCCGTTTCTCAACTGAAGAAAGGAATAAAAATCCTTATGAGATGGTAATACAGCGCTGGTGTTATAGTTATGAAACAGGGATGGTTTAATCTTAAACAAGCCTTCGTGTGATGCCACCCAAAAAAAATTATCATCTTTCAGCATAGCCGATGGCCAGGTGATACCATGGTCTATGGTATTAATAAAACGGGATACAACAGCCGTTTCCGGATGAAAATAATAAAGCCCGTAAGTACCCTGGTGCCAGATGCCCTCGAGTTCGTCATCCACTCCGGGCTGGTATAAAGCGGCATGCTGGATATTGGTATGCACGCCATTTTCAATTTTATGTATTTCCGTTTCTATCGAGTTAAAAAAAACTTTTGATCTATTTATCGGGAAAACAGAAAGTATCCTGTCACGATAATCAGAAAGCTGGTAAACAGGCTCCACTGTATTTTTAGAGAGCCGGAAAAGGCCGGTAGATTGAGCGATATAAACAGTACCGTCACCGGCTTTTTTAATAAGCGTTGCACCTACTATATTCCGGTCGCTGTTTTTAAAATTCCATTGCGGAAGAATATAATTTGAAAGCACTGCTTTTTTTGTTCCGGTTATATCTATATCATTAATATGTATGCTTGCCGGACCGTTTTCGGTAGCCAGCCAGATGGTGCCGTCTTTTTCAGGCAAAATATCATTCACCCCCTGCGGAGATGAAGCAGAAGCGCTGATTTTTACTATTTCATTATTTACATAGCAAAATAAACCGGCATCACTGCCTATCCACAACCTGTTTTGTGCATCAGAAGCCAGTACATTCACAAAGCCAATTAACTCATTATTCTTTGTGCGGGGATAATTATGAAATTCGTAACCATCATAGCGGCTGAGCCCTGAAGGGGTACCAACCCACAAAAAACCTTGGCTGTCTTTGGCCAGCGAAATAGTTTCAGATGAGGGCAGGCCATGTGAACTATTGAACTGCTCATAAGACCAAGCAGAAGGAATTTGTGCAGTTGTTTTCTTAAAACAACAAACTGTTGTTGCAAAGAATAAAATATGGCAATATAATATGGCAGCTTTGTTCAATCTACTAATATAAGATTTTTTAAATCCGGGCTTAATCACCTGGTTGCCTGTCATCTTTTACTGCCTGCCATTTCTGGTATACTTCTTTCAAGACCTATTCCTCCGCAGGACGCTGAGTAACAGAACTGCTCTGTGCTAATTTACTTATCAATGCTTTTAATTCATCCATTTATTTTTGCTGGTTTTGAATGATGGCTTGCTGTATTTGCAGGTTACCTTTCATTTCCTCCAGCATGACAGAAATTACCGGCGGCAAGCGGTAATAAGAAAAACATTTCAGGCTGCTCATTTTTATTATAATTTTTTATATACGCTATAGTTTTTTTTTAGCTGTTGACTCAAGTTGAATCAGCAATCCCTTATTAATGCTCTTTATCTCCGGCATATCGCTGCTGCAGGGTGTAGTAATGCCGATATCTATGTTTCGTGCAACTATTTATTGGTACAAATTGCAAGTAAAAGGAAACCTAATTTTAGTTTATTTTACCAAAAACAACTTTACCGCTAAGTGATGCATAACCAACCGCCCCAATTAAAAACCGCTGAGTAGTACCATCAATAGCAGTGGAATAGCCCAAAAAATCACTTGGATTACCGCCCGGGTCAGTTACATATTGTAGTTTTTGCCATCCTAATCCCACTCGCTGATAAATGCTGGCAGAACCCTGGTCGCCATTGGCGCCAACATCATCTGCAGAAGTTCCCACAATGGCATAGTTGCCGGAGATAGATACACTCTGCCCAATGAAATCATTTGCAGCACCGGTGGCATCGGTTATTTTTTGCATTAATACCCAGTTGGTCCCATTCCATTGATAAATACTGGCAGAACCCTGGTCGGCATTGGCGCCAACATTATCCCCATAAGCCCCCACAATGGCATAGTTGCCCGAGACAGATACGCTGATACCAAAATTATCAGTCGCAGCGCCGGTGGCATCGGTTATTTTCTGCATCAATAACCAGTTGGTTCCATTGTATTGATAAATGCTGGCAGAACCCTGGTTGCCATTAGCGCCAACATCATCCGCATAAGCCCCTGCAATGGCATAGTTGCCCGAGATAGATACGCTTGCTCCAAATAAATCATCCGCAGCGCCGGTGGCATCGGTTATCTTTTGCATCAATACCCAGTTGGGTCCATTCCATTGATAAATACTGGCAGAACCTTGGTCGGCGTTAGCCCCAACATCATCGGTATAAGACCCCACAATGGCATAGTTGCCCGAGACAGATACGCTGGTTCCAAAATTATCGTTCGCCGCTCCGGTGGCATCGGTTATCTTTTGCATCAATACCCAGTTGGTTCCATTATATTGATAAATACTGGCAGAACCCTGGTCGGCATTGACGCTAACATCATCGGCATAAGCCCCCACAATGGCATAGTTGCCTGAGATAGATACGCTGAATCCAAAAAGATCATTTGCAGCGCCGGTGGCATCGGTAATTTTTTGCATCAATACCCAGTTGGTTCCATTCCATTGATAAAAACTGACAGAACCCTGGTCGGTATTGACACCAACATCATCCGTATAAGCCCCCACAATAGCATAGTTGCCCGAGATAGATACACTGAATCCAAATCTATCAGCCGCAGCGCCGGTGGCATCTGCTACCGGGTTGTATTCACTTATGTTTCCAGTAGTGGCACAATCGCCCCATACACCAAAACCAATATTACCTGTTGCGGCGCTATTGTTTAACTGCCAGTTTGCATTACCTGCAGCATCGCTGGTTAAAATTTTTCCAGCCCCTGCATTGGGTATAAGTTTTATGGCATTGGGTTTTATGGTATCGGCTTTTATATTACCTGCCACCTGTAGTTTTTCGGAAGGTGTGGGAGTGCCGATGCCAACGTTTTGCGCCACTACAATTTTATGCATGGCAATAAACAGCAGCAGGGAAATTATTTTTCTCATAGCAAACTTTTATTTTCTTTTTAATGCTTCAATCTCTTTTTGCAGCAGCTCTATTAGTTGCTGCTGCTCCTGTATTGCTTTTACCATCGGTGCTAATAAATCGTTGTAGCGAACACTGTACATGCCTGCATCGTCTTTGGTGATGATGCCGTTATTTGTTATGCCGGCCTTATTCAGGGCTTCTTCCACCTCCTGTGCAATAAAGCCATACTCTGTTTTTTTCTTTTCATCATTAATGCGGTAGTAAGAAACAGGATTTAATGTCTTTATAAAATCCAGGCCAAGTCCTGTTTGTGTAATACCCGCCTTTCGTCTGTTATCAGAAGTAATACTCCAGGCTACTTCAACTCCTGCATAGGTTATAACTGTATTACCAACCCGCACCTGGTTGCTTCCTGTTGCGCTTGGCACATTGGCACCATTGCCAATACCGGTATTATTATTGCCGGTAGTGGTGGAAAAAAGTGCCTGATAGCCAACGGCAGTATTATTATCTCCTGATGTGTTGTTGAAAAGAGAACTGCTCCCGTTGGCAGTGTTACGAAATCCAGTGTTATTATTGTGAAGTGCAGTAACCCCGCTTGCTGTATTTTGTTCTCCTGATGTGTTATCAAAAAGAGCCTGCCAGCCCAAGGCAGTATTATTATGAGCGCCTGTATTACTGGAAAGGGCCCCTACTCCATAGGCGGTGTTGTGAATTCCTGTTGTGTTACTCAGCAGTGTTGTATATCCACTGGCAGTATTTTCTGTTCCGGTGGTATTGGAATAAAGTGCCCTCCATCCATTGGCCGTATTATAATTCGCCGTGGTATTGGAATAAAGTGCCTCAGCTCCATTAGCAGTATTCTGTAACCCGGTGGTATTTGAGTAAAGTGCTCTTAAACCAGTGGCCTGGTTATTATTTCCCGATGTGTTATTTCGTAGCGCTTCAAACCCGTTAGCTGTATTTGAGCCTCCGTTTGTGTTTTGCCGTAATGCCCCCGCTCCAATAGCAGTGTTTGCGCCCCCGCTTGTGTTTTGACGAAGTGCCTCAAATCCGACGGCGCTATTATTACTTCCGGTTGAATTGGAGAAAAGAGCAAGATATCCATTGGCAGTATTATTATTTCCCAGCGTGTTGGCAAAAAGTGCAGATGTTCCAACAGCTGTGTTATTATCTCCTGTTGTATTGACATATAGTGCCTGGTATCCATTTGCGGTATTATAATTTCCTATGGTGTTGGAGTTAAGTGCAGATACTCCAGTAGCGGTATTAAAACTTCCGGTTGTGTTGAAATAAAGAGCCTGGAATCCAGTGGCTGTATTTTCCTGGCCGGTTGTGTTGGAAAAGAGTGCACTATAACCCTGTGCGATATTTTTGATTCCGGTTGTGTTAAAAAACAGGGCGTTAATCCCGGTAGCAATGTTTCCATTTCCTGTTGTATTGGAATAAAGTGCCCGAAACCCATTGGCAACGTTTGCACTTCCAGTGGTGTTAAAATAAAGCGCCTGGTATCCACTTGCGGTATTTCCACTTCCGCTCGTATTGGAATAAAGTGACTGATACCCGTTGGCTAAGTTTTGTTCTCCAAACGTATTGTTATAAAGGGCTTCGAACCCGTTTCCTGTGTTATGAGCTCCTTCTGCATTAGAAAAAAGTGCAGAATTACCAATAGCTGTATTGCCGAATCCGGTGGTTACTGAACTTAAAGCATTTAATCCAAAAGAAGTGTTTACTAAACTAATCTGGCCTGCCTTTATGTTATTCCTTTTAAAAATAAAATCGTTATCATCAGTAGTACCGATAAAATTTGTGGACGGGTTGGTACTGGTATTTCCGGTAAGACCCCAACTGGTTGTTACTGATGTAGTCATTTCTAACCAGACAACACCGTTGTAAAACCAAAAGGTATTGCTGGTGTTGTCAAATACCATTAACCCTGTTGACGGCGCAGCAATGGCAGTTCTTTGTGCAGCAGTCATTCTTGGTATCAGCAGCCCCCTTGTAGTGCTGGTAACATCTAATTGCGCAGATGGATTTGGAGTGACAGTGCCGATACCTACGTTTTGGGCCACGATGCTATTATACAATACCAGCAGCATAATAGAGGTAAAATATTTTCTCATTTTACAGGATTTTTGGTGAACCAGTATTTTTCATTCTCAGTTCATCCATTTCCTTGCGCAATTGCAGGAGCATGGCCTTCAACTCAGCATTTTCTTTTTTATACTCTGCAGTCCTTTTTTCCAACGCCTGTATAGCAATAAAACTCACCCCGGCAAAATCGGCGGAATTAATAGTGGTATCGTTACCAATAGTTCCGAATTTATCTTTCCCAAAAGCGGCATAAAAATCCTGCGCCATCGGGCCGTAGTGGCGAAATGTTTTTGAATCTTGTCTTTTATAATTCCAACTGGTGAGATGAAAGCCGGAAATTTTTCTTAAAAAATCTTCGCCATTTACTTCGGCAAAATTTTCTTTGGTGCGTACATCGCTGCCGGTTGTCCAGGCATTATCTCCGGCAGCGAGGGAGCAGCCAGTGGATAAATTGGCACTGGTAACCAGGTGATAGCCATTAGCAAACCTTGCCAAAAAAAAATTATTAGCTGGAGAAAGCATTATTGAAGCAGAAGAGTTATCACCGAGTATGAAAGAACCGGTCCTACTATTGGTGGATACATTATTACCTATTGCGGTTGAAAAATCGCCACTGGCGGTTACTTGCCTTCCCATTGCGGTGGAATAATCGCCACTGGCGGTGGTGCGAAAGCCGCTTGCAAATGAGACAGCCCCGCTGGCTAAACTGCTGTCGCCAATTGCAGTAGCTGCATATCCTGTAGCATCTGTATATTTTCCCATTGCTGTTGAATTTTCGCCACTGGCATTTGTTAATCTGCCTATTGCAGTTGAATAAATTCCGTTGGCAGTTGCTTGTCTTCCCATTGCGGTTGAATAATCGCCTCTGGCACCTGTTAGGTATCCCATTGCAGTTGAATAATCGCCAGCGGCAATTGTCTGTCCTCCCATTGCCAAAGAGCCAGTGCCGGCAGATGTTGTATTCAACCCTAATGCAACAGAGGATGACCCGGCGGCTTCGGTACTGTTACCCATTGCTACAGAAGCCTGCCCGGTTGCATTGGTAAAAAATCCTGAAGCTGTTGAATACAATCCGCTGGCAACAGCGCTGTACCCAAATGCGGAAGAATAACCTCCCATAGCTGCGTTATTCAAATGTCCGCTCCTTACGAGCCCATTTTTTATATCAAAAAGAAAACTGCTACCCATAAAGCCGTTTACAGCGGGAAGGGTAACGGCATTGCTGTACAGCCTGCGGAACAATAAAGAAAACCCAGCGCCGGTATTAAAATCAGTATTGCTCTTAAAATTAATATAGAGTGAAGAAGAATTAAATATCCATTTTCCGGTAGTATTATACCCGTTGCCCACGGCAAGGAGTGTAGTGCCTGTAGATGATTCTTTGATGATTAAGGAATCACCTGTATTTAAGTCCATCGTTTCTGCTGTAACCTCGATGGCTATATTGAATGCTAATGCAATGGTTACTTTACCATCATGGTCAATACCATAATTCCCTCCCGGGCCTCCAGAATCATACAGCCTGCCGGTTGAATCAGTACTTAGAAGGAATGTTTGAGTACCAAGCCCTGGCATTATTTTGGTTTGGGCTGGAGTGGGGGCTGTGCCAGTGGCAGTTGTTGGTGTTGTTACCAGCAGGCTCCCCTGCACCTGCAGTTTGTTTAATGGTTCAGTGGTGCCAACGCCTACGTTTTGGGAAAAGCAGCAGATGGCTGACAACTGTACTACTGCTATTAAGCTTAATTTTATTTTCATGGCTATTTAAGTTGAAGGGATTGCATAATTTTTTGCAGTTGCTCTTTAAAGGCTGCGTTTTCCTTTTTTAAATCATTGATAAGACTTTGCTGTTCCTGTATAGCTTTGACCAGCGATGGCACAAAATCGCTATACACTATGCTGTAATGGTCTTTTTCATTTTGAGGCTTTATTACCCCGCTGAAGTTATAGCCCACAGATGCTGCTGCTTTTTCTACTTCCTGTGCAGCAAAACCGCTATACACTATTTGTTCTTTAGCCGCAATAGCAGATATGACAGCAGCCTTGTCTTTATCGGTTTCTGGTTTCTTACCAAAGAAATCACTCAGCTTTTGCACATCCATTGTGTAGGTAATCGGATTCAGATTCATTATAAAGTCAAGGCCTGCCACATTGGGATGTATATTTTTTTTAAATCGACTGTCGCTCAGGTTACTCCAGCCTGCATAGCCGCCAATAACGGTTACGGAGCTGTTACCCAGTACTACCCGGTTGCTGGTGGTAACGGTGGCATTATAGCCTATAGCTGTAGCATTGCCGAGATTGGCGGATGAAACATCGGCCTCTCTTCCCAATGCAGTGTTGTTATCTCCAGTTGTATTTATTGTCAGGGTATTGGTGCCAATAGCAGTATTGCCAATGCCACTGGTGTTTGCAATTAAAGAATTAATGCCCGCTGCAGTATTTCGGGTACCGGTATTATTTGCGCTGAGAGATAAAAAACCGGTAGCGGTATTATAATCCCCGGCAGAATTATTTTGTAAGGCGTAAGCTCCCGTTGCAGTGTTTTGTATGCCGGTTGTATTGCTGAACAAACTATTATTCCCGGTAGCAACATTTGAATTACCCGTGGTATTAGCTCTCAATGCATGGTAGCCAAGTGCTGTGTTTTCAGTTCCGGTATTGGTACTTAGTGCATAATACCCAACAGCGGTGTTGTTGTTTGCAGTGGTATTAGAATTCAATGCAAACTCACCAATGGCAATGTTGTTATCACCAGTTGTATTGGCAAAAAGTGCATTCAATCCTATGGCAACATTTGAATTGCCAGTGGTATTGTTGCGAAGGGTTTGATAACCAAAAGCGTTGTTTTTAGTGCCGGAGGTGTTGTTGCGTAAGGCTATAGCTCCAAATGCATTGTTGAAATCGCCAAAGGTATTTGCATAAAGTGCTTCATCGCCAAAGGCGCTGTTAGACTGGCCACTAGTATTTAATAACATAGCACTATTGCCGAAAGCATTATTAAAGTAGCCTTCATCATTAAACATTAAAGACTGGAAGCCGTATGCATTGTTAGAAGAACCAACAGTGTTATTATAAAGGGAGAAGTATCCTGTACCAGTATTACGTGACCCTGTGGCATTAGTAAACATAGAATAATAACCCAGCCCGGTATTATAGCTGCCGGTTGTATTTGCAAACAAAGCATTGCCGCCCACAGCCGTATTAGCTATTGCATGCGTAGATAAAGTGGCACCTGTACCATTATTCCGCAGGGCATTAAAACCCACCGCTACCAGGTTGCTGCGTGTAGAGTTATCCTGCAAAGCAAAGGCCCCCACCGCTACATTATAATTACCGCTGCTATTATAGTTCAATGCAAAACTCCCTATTGCAGTATTATAATCGGCCTGGTTGAAGTACAGCGAATAGCTACCTAAGGCAGAGTTATTAATGCCTCCGTTATTCTGATTCATGGAGGCATAACCAATTGATGTATTGGCACCGCCTGTTGTATTAAACCGCAAGGCTGTGGCGCCTAAAGAAGTGTTATAGTTGGCGGTTGTGTTTGATGAATTAGCAGCAAAGCCTATTGCTGTATTTTCTAAGCCGGTAGTGTTATTTTTCAACGATGTTGTACCAATGGCAGTATTAAAATTACCTGTAGTGTTTTGAAATAATGATTCACTTCCGAATGATGCATTAGAGAACCCGGTTGATGTTTGGTACATAGACCTGTAACCGACGGCTGTATTATCATTGGCAGCCGAACTTATTTGAAGCGATTGGTAACCAACGGCGGTATTGTTAACGCCGGTTGAATTATTGTTAAGAGACAAACTTCCAATGGCCGTATTATAGCTTGCTGTATTTGCATTGAGTGCACCAGTGCCTATTCCTGTATTGTCGGTACCAGAAACATTATAAGACAAACTGCCTTGACCAGTGGCGGTGTTACTAGAACCGTCAACGTTTTTATTAAGCGATAAATAACCTAGTGCAACATTAAAAGAACCTGTTGTGTTATTATATAATGAAAAATAGCCGTTGGATGTATTTGAGGTTCCGGTAGTGTTATAAAAAAGTGAGCGATAACCAGTGGCAGAATTATTATTACCTGATGTGTTATAACGCAAAGCATCGCTACCAATTGCAGTATTAAAATTGCCGATTGTATTACTAAGCATTGAACTCGTACCCACAGCCGTGTTATTCAACCCGGTAGAATTAGAATCAAGTGCATAACTGCCTAATGCCACATTAAAATCTCCCGTGGTATTGTATTGCAAAGCAAACTGCCCGTAGGCACTGTTTCTGTCCCCGGTAGTGTTTAAAAAAAGTGAACGATAACCGGTGGCGGTGTTATTAGTGCCGGTACTCAATTCGTTTAAGGCACTAACGCCAAAAGAAGTGTTACCGTTGGCCAATAAGCCTGCACGGATATTAGCTCTTTTGAAAACTACATTCACATTATCTGATGTACCGATGTAATTGGCAGCAGGATTGGTGCCGCCATTACCGTTTGTATTCCACCCGCTTAAATTGCTGGAAACCTCTGCCCAGACAACTCCTGTATGATACCAGAAACTACTGGTAGTTGTATCATACAGCATCAGGCCTTTTACTCCTGCAATGGTTAATCTTGTAGCAGTTGATGTGCGAGGAATGAGTAATCCTTTATCATTACTTTTAATCTCCAGCATAGCGCTGCTGCTGGGTGTATTGGTGCCAATACCTACGTTTTGCCCATTACTATTAATGCTGCATAAAATACAAAACCAAATAAGCAGGTATTGAAATTGGCGCATATAAGATATTTTAACTACCAAACTATTCAACCTGCGCATGCTTAAAAAGACCTAGTTATTTACCCGTTAAGTTCAGTTATTGAATGACAGTCTGGCTAAACTTTACACGTCTGGAACAGAAATAGTTAGAATTACATGAAGGAAAGTGCCGCTGCAAAAGAACCATCCCCATCCTCCGTCCCAATAGCTATCGGGGCTGCGCCCCAAACACCATCCTATATTGGCAACAAGCTTTCGTTTAATGAATACAAAACAAAGGGTTAACCGTTCATATAAATCTGCAAGAGAGATTATATGCTGCTCCTTATCTTTCAATAAATATTTTTATGAAAAAGAACCTGTTTCTCCTTTTTACGGCCTGTTCTCTATTCAGCATAATTAACGCCCAGACAAAAGAACTGGATATTAAAGCTATTAAAACTGTTTGTAATTATTACCTGGAGGGTGGCACCAATGGTGACAGTGTTATCTTCTCAAAAGCATTCAGCCCCAGCGGACAGATGCAATACATGCGAAGGGACACGGTGATTGTGGTATCATTAAAAGACTTCATGGCCCGGATGCCCAATACCGGTAAGAAGTCTGACCGCTCCACCAAAATCGAAAGTGTGGAAGTGTATGGCAATGCTGCGGTAGCCAAACTTACTATTGAATACCCCGGATTCTTTTTCCACGACATCATGAGCCTGCTGAAAACAAAAGAAGGCTGGAAGATTGTTGGCAAAATATTTTACCGGGAAGAAAAACCAAAAGGGTAGCCATAAAAAAAGCCCCGCTATACCGGGGCTACAATTTTTTTACATACCTGGAAACCAGGCACGACCCTCACCTACTGCCCTGAAAGGCCAGGGAATTGCGACCAATAAAAATATTAATGCTATCAGAAACAGCCAGGATGAAGCTTTATAGTTCAGTGCCTTTGCTTTTCCTCTTGCTACCGTTATCACACCAATGGCCAGCACCATCAGCAATGGATGCTCTACCCAGAAGAAGCGATAGAACGAGTCTTTCATCAACTCAACTCCTTCAGGCAATCCTTTGGTGATCCCAAACCGGCCCCAGAATAATTGGTAGAGGCCGATGACTAACATGATGTGCGCAGAAATCAGCAACCATAAACTTGTTTTCTTGATACTCTCTTTCTTGGAAAATGCCTGGTAAAGTGAAACCAGCAATAAGATCAGAATCGCCCAGCGAAGAAAATTATGCAAATGAAGCATTCCCTTTTCCATAAACAGTGTTTTGACAAATCTAAAAGCTAAATTCTGAAATAGGAAATCTTATTCCACCCAATCCGCTATAAAAACATTCGTATCTCTGGTACCTCCATTATTGCGGTTACTGCAGAAAACGATCTTCTTACCATTCGGAGAAAACATCGGAAAGGCGTCAAAACCTTTATCCCTGCTTATTTTTTGCAGGTTGGTGCCATCTTCATTAATTGTATAAAGATTGAACGGAAAACCTCTTTTATACTCGTGGTTAGAGGCAAAGATGATCCGTTTGCTGTCCGGCATATACGCAGGCGCCCAATTGGCCTGGCCGTAGGTAGTCACCTGGCGGGCATTGCTGCCGTCTGCATTGGCCACCCACACCTCCATATTAGTAGGGGCCACCAGGTTTTCCGCCAGCAGGTCTTTGTATTCCTTTATTTCAGTTGCTGTTTTCGGGCGGGAAGCTCTCCAGATCAGTTTTGTACCATCCGGGCTAAACCATGCTCCTCCATCATAACCAAGCATATTGGTGATCCTTTTCTCGGCACCTGTTTTCAGATTCATAATATACAGGTCAATATCACCGTCCTTATCGCTGGTGTACAGCATTTGTTCTCCATCCGGTGATAAAGTGGCTTCTGCATCATAGCCATTAGCCGTGGTTAGTTGTTTTACAATCTTGCCATCCAGGTCAGCCATAAAAATATCGTAGCTTTCATATAAAGGCCAGATGTATTTGTTACCATATTTTGAACGGTCAGGTGTAGGTGGGCAGGCTTCACTGCCTAAATGTGTGGAGGCATAGATAATATGCTTACCATCTTTGGTATAGAACGGACAAGTAGTACGGCCCTTCCCTGTACTAACTAATTTATAAGTAAACTCTTCGCCAAACTTCCGCGGCACTTTACCTACATATATCTGATCACAAGGAATACCATCTTTTGCACTTGTACGCTGAAATATCAGTGACTTACCATCATAGCTCCAGTAAGCCTCCGCATTATCACCCCCAAAGGTCAATTGCTGTATATTTTTCAAATGCGTCTCTTCAGGATAGCGAAGCGTATCGGTTACAGGCCCGTCCTTGTCGGTTACCTTCGAGCTGTTGCTGCAGGAAGAAAGAATGAGTAAAATTCCTGAAAGAATAAAGACAAGTTTTTTCATTTTTTTTCGTTTTTACACAACCGCTGCTTTTTTAAACCTGCTGCAAAGGTATTTTTCAACAGGCCTGCTTTTGTCAGGCGATTGTCATACCTCTGCTTTAAAAATCAATAGTTTTGCCAGATGAATTATAAGCCTGCAAAAATAATCGTCCCACTCATCACCAGTATGATATTCCTCAGTAGCTGCAATGATAAAAGCACAGTTACTGCCAATGACGAAATACTTATCAATCCGCCCTATAAAGGACTGACAGACAGCATAAAACAGGAACCACAAAATGATGCGTTATATTTCCGGAGGGCTGTATTACTAAATACCAATGACCTCACAGAACCATCCCTCAAGGATTTTGAAAAGGCATGGTCTCTGAAGAAAGATGAAAAATATGCACTGGGCATTAGCATCTTGTTACTGGAGAAAAAACCTGACTCTGCCATTCTTTTTCTCAAAGATGCCTTAAAGGTACTTCCAAAAAGTCTTTTACTTCAACTCACCCTTGCCCGTGCATATAATGAACAGAACCAGCCGGATAATGCGCTTGATATTTGCGAAGCGATCCTGAAAAACAATCCGGAACAGGTAGATGTGCTGAAAATGAAAGCTGATCTGCTGATAAAAAAAGGCAAAGAAGCGGAAGCTACTGCTACTTTAGAAAAAGCTTACCAGCTTACTCCCTTTGATGTGGAGCTGAACCATTTCTTGGCTTTGCATTATGCTGAATTGAAAAATCCAAAGACCATTGCGCTTTGCGATTCCCTTATCCGTGCTGATTCTCTTGGTGAGCGGGCAGAGCCATATTACTACAAAGGCATTTATTTTGATAAAATAAATGATAAAGCAAAAGCTATATCTCAGTTTGATGAAGCGATCCGGCGTGATTATACCTTCCTGGAAAGTT
>CALSAT010000045.1:0-14625 GCA_943372905.1 Bacteroides fragilis
TTCCGGGATTCAAGGTATTGCTTCTTCAGCGATTTGCTGTTCTTCTTATTGGCAGTGGTATAAGTGGCAGCACCTTCTGCTATTACAGACACCCAATCGGATATCTCAAAATCTTCGAGACTGGCATAGTTTCCGGCTGTTATCTTCTCGTACAAAAATTCAGTAAGCCGGCTCAGGCTGATATTGTTTTTATTGGCAAAGCGTTTTGCTTTGTCTATTATCGCTTCATCAAAGCTTAAAGTGATCTTTGCATCCATCTCAAAATTCTTTACGACAAAAATAAAAATTTTATACGGGAAAATAAAATATTGCTACATTTCCTCTTCGTTGAAACGAATGCCGTGCAATTCCAGTTCTTTCAGTACTGGCAGGTAAATTTCTTTGGATGTGGGAATGTGGAGCCCTGTCAGTTTTATTCTCCCGGTAAGAATAAGTTTCGCAGCTATTCCCAGCGGTAGCCCAACTGTTTTTGCCATTGCGGTTCTTAAATTATTTTCTCCTTTTACGACCAGTGAGCTTCTGATACCTGAGCTCTGACTTCCGGCTTTATATTCAATTTCATGCAGCATTACTATCATGTCCTTGTCATAAGGCCGAAGGGCTAGTTTCTTTTCTACGGCAAATTGTAAGATATCTGCAGGGCTGCAACGTTCTTTATTTACCAAAGTGTCCTGATCGTCCAATCCGAGAAAGAAAAGTTGCTTGAGAGTTAGATTAGCTTCGTGCATTTTCAGCGCCAGGTAGGAGGCTGCTTTATTTTTTACTTCATCAATTTCCACTTCTTCCAGGTTGCCTTTTTCATCTGCTGTCATAAATGACTCAGGAATATCTGCTCCTTCCTGTTCAGCTTCCATCAGTTTCATCAGGTTTTCCATCATACTACGGGTTTCAGCGAACCGCTCCGTAAGTTTTTCGTTCAGCCATTCACTAAAACCATTTTTATCCATATGCTCCTTAAAAACCACCTGTAGAGATTTGCCCTCCGTTTCATACTGCGGCGTTTCATCCGTCAGTTTCAGTTCTATGATGTTTTTCCAGCCATACATAAAATCAGGGTGCCGTAAGGTGGTTCGGATAAAAGTGGGGGTATTTTCCAGGCCATAGAGCGGCATATAGCTGAGTGAATCCCGGTTGGGGTACCAGCTCAAAAGGCCAAGATCAGGAATTTCAACTACTCTTTCGGGGGTAAACAGTTCTTCGTATGGCAATTTTCGATCATTGCCATTCTCCAGGTAATGGGCGCCTGATTTGCCCGCCAATACAATATTGCGGGGGTTCCAGCTCACTTTATAATGCCAGGGATTGTCATCGCTTTCAGGGGCCACCAGGCCTCCGCAATGTGATTTAAAAGAAGTAACGGAGCCTCCCTTTTCATGAATTTCATCAATAAGTTGCATGGCACTCATATGGTCAATACCCGGATCAAGGCCCATTTCATACAGGAAAAGCAATTTCTTATTTTCAATCCCCGGTTTCAGTTTCCTGATCGCTTCATCCACATACGAAGCGGTGAGCAGGTGTTTTCCTGCTTCCAGGCATGATTCAGCCACTTTGATATGAAGAATAGGGGGTAACAGGGAAATCACAATATCAGCAGAGCGGATATACTTGTTTCTTTCGTCCCCATCGGTAATATCAAAGGACGCTGCCACTGCTTTTTGTGATTTTCCGATCTTAGCCTGAACAAGATTCAGATCCGCATCCACCACTATTACCTTCCAGTTTTCTGTAATGGCATTTTCCAATAAATAATCAATGAGAACTGTCGCTGATTTCCCGGCCCCAAACAATAGAATCGTCTTCATATAAATCCAAATTGAGAACCGGAAAATTAGGACGAAAAAACCAGAATCAGCAGGTAAAAACGTCCGGTAAAAATCCCCGGATTTTCAGCTGGTTAACTAATCCACAAGGGTGGAAAAAATAGGTCAAAAAACAACCTTCTTTATCAGGTTTTCAGGCCGGGAAAAGTTAGATTTGCAGACCTTAAAAAACAGTCATTTTTCAGGCTATATTCAGGATAAAAAATCTTAAAAGTAGAAGGACAAAAAAACAATGGAAGAGAACTCAGCGCCATTAGAAACAAACGACAGCGACCGTATAATCCCTGTTAATATTGAAGAGCAAATGAAGACGGCCTACATTGATTATTCAATGTCGGTGATCGTTGGCCGTGCCCTGCCTGATGTGAGAGATGGTTTAAAACCCGTGCACCGGAGGATATTATTTGCTATGAACCAACTGGGGCTTCATTACAACAAGCCCTATAAAAAATCGGCCCGTCTGGTGGGTGAGGTATTAGGTAAGTATCACCCGCATGGCGATACTTCTGTATATGATGCTATGGTACGCATGGCACAGGAGTGGAGCATGCGCTACACTATGGTGGACGGTCAGGGTAACTTTGGTAACCAGGATGGTGACGGTCCTGCGGCCATGCGTTATACGGAAGCAAGACTGGAGCGGCTTGCCGAGCATATGCTGGATGATATAGAAAAAGATACCGTTGATTTTCAACTCAACTTTGATGACTCTGAAAAAGAACCTTCTGTACTGCCTACCAGGGTTCCTCAATTGCTGATCAACGGTTCCAGCGGTATTGCAGTAGGTATGGCCACCAATATGATGCCGCATAACCTGTCTGAAGTGATAGACGGCTGCGTAGCCTATATTGAAAATAAAGAGATCACTATTGATGAACTGATGCAGCATGTTAAAGCCCCCGATTTCCCTACCGGAGGTGTTATTTATGGTATGGAAGGCGTAAAGGCAGCCATGCATTTTGGCCGGGGCAGGGTAGTGGTAAGAGGTAAACTGACGGTGGAGACAAAAGCCAGCGGCAGGGAGCAGATCATCATTACTGAAGTGCCTTACCAGGTAAACCGGGATGCCCTCACGAACCGGATTGGCGAATTGGTAAACGAAAAGATAATTGACGGCATTGCACATGTAAACAACGAATCGAACAATAAAGAAGGTACAAGGGTAGTGGTGGACCTGAAAAGAGATGCTATTGCCAATGTTATCATCAATCAATTGTATAAGCTCACTGATCTGCAAACTTCTTACGGCATCAATAATGTGGCCATTGTAAAAGGACGGCCACGTACATTGAACCTGAAAGACCTGATCAGCGAGTTCGTAGAGTTCCGCCATGAAGTGGTGGTAAGAAGAACACAGTTTGAACTGAGGGAAGCAGAAAAAAGGGCCCACATTTTACAAGGCTACCTGATAGCCCTGGACCACCTGGATGAAGTGATTGCTTTGATTCGGGCATCCTCCACGCCGGAGACCGCAAAAGATAATTTGATAAATGCTGGCTGGGGTCTGGATGAGATACAGGCAAAAGCTATCCTGGAACTTCGCCTCCAGCGTCTTACCGGAATGGAGCGGGACAAGATAAAAGAAGAGTATGATGAGCTGATGAAACTGATCGCTCATTTAAATGAGATATTGGGAAATGAAGGAATGAGGTTTGAGATCATCAAAAAGGAATTGCAAGAGATAAAAGAAAAATTCGGTGATGAAAGGAAAACGGAGATCACTTACCTGGATGATGAGGTAAAAATAAAAGACCTGATCAAAGAAGAAGATGTGGTGATCACTATTTCGCATCTTGGCTATATCAAACGTACACCGGCAGATGAATACCGTGCACAAAGACGGGGTGGCCGTGGTGTGATGGGAGGCAAGACCCGCGATGAAGATTATATCGAACACCTTTTTGTGGCATCCACACACCATACGATGCTCTTCTTTACTGAAAAAGGAAGGGTGTACTGGCTGAATGTGTACGAGATTCCTGAAGGAGAAAAAACCGGAAAGGGACGTGCCATTCAAAACCTGGTACAACTGCCGCCGGATGATAAAGTAAGGACCATCATTGATGTAAAAGATCTGAAAGACGAAGAGTTTGTAAAAGCACATAATATCGTTCTTTGCACCAAAAAGGGAATTATTAAAAAAACAGAGCTGGAAGACTTCAGCCGCCCCCGTCAAACGGGTGTGAATGCCATTACCATTAATGAAGGAGATGAATTACTGGAAGCAAAACTGACAGATGGCAGGAGCGAAATAATGATGGCTGTAAAGAGTGGCCGTGCTATTCGTTTTTCTGAAGAAAAAGTAAGAGCTACCGGACGGGGTGCTATCGGTGTGGCTGGTATAGAAGTGGATGGCGAAGGCGATGAGGTAGTTGGTATGATTTGTGTAAATCCTGAGACACAAGCATCAAGAACCGTATTAGTGGTGAGCGAAAAAGGATATGGCAAACGAACACCAGTAGATGAATACCGCTATACCAACAGGGGCGGAAAAGGAGTGAAGACAATTAATGTGACAGACAAGACCGGTTCCCTGGTAGGTATATTGGATGTGGCTCAATCTGAGGATATCATGATCACTTGTAAAAGCGGTGTCACTATCCGGATGCCGGTAAGTGGCATCAGCGAGCAGGGCAGGGCCACACAGGGAGTAAAACTGATACGGCTGGATGATGGCGATGAAATAGCAGCCATCACACAACTGGAAGACCAGGCCCAAAATGGTAATGGTGAAGAGGAAGCAGCAGCAGATGAGCCTGGAAACAGTCCCGAAACCGGCAACGCAACCGATACTGATGAAACACCATCTAATGGTGACGACACTCAATAAAAAGTAATTTTGTAACTCAACCTAAAATCAAAATGAAAAAACTCTTTTTCTTATTAACGATAGGCTTGTCAGCAATAGGCACATCCGCACAAAACTATGACAACATAAAGAACCTGCTGATATTCCCAGATAAATTTGCCCAGGCCAAAACAGACTTTGATAAAGCCATTACCAATACAAAGTTTGCCAGTAAGGCAGAAGCGTATATCCTTAAAGCAACAATATATGCGGGTCTTGCCACTTCCGATGCCAACAAAGACACTCCGGCCGGGGAGCAGCTGCTGAATGATGCCGCCGCCGCTTTCTCAAAATACAAAGAAATGGATCCGTCAGTTTCTCTGCTATCTGATCCCATCTATCAAAACGGGCCTGTGAATATATATTCTGCTTATTATTCTGGCGGATATAACGATTATGCCAAAAAAAGCTGGCAGGCAGGGTTTGAAAAGTTAAAAAAAGCAGTAGAGTATTCAGATATGTTAATAGCTAATAAAGTACTTTCTGTTTCCCTCGACACAAATGTGCTAATACTAGCCGCCATTACTGCTGATAACAGCGGCAACAAAGATGACGCAGCTAAATATTATACCAAGCTGGCGGACAATAAACTTGCCGGAGACGGGTTTGAATCGGTGTATCGCTTCCTTGTAAGCTATTCTTTTGGCAAAAAAGATATGGCTGCATTTGAAAAGTACAAAGCCTTAGGCGCTCAATTATACCCGAAAAGCGAATATTTCGGCTTTGATAAAATTGACTTCGCAGTCGGCCTGGTAGAAAATTTCAATGACAAAATAAAGGCCCTTGATGAGGTGCTGGCCGCCGACCCTAATAGCTTTAAGGCCAACCAGATACTTGGTGAGATCATTTATGATACACTCAATTCATCCGCAGAAGGAGCAGTACTGCCTTCAAATGCTGAGGAACTGGAAGCTAAAATGGTACAGGCCTTCAATAGATCAGCTACGGCCAAGCCGGGTGTAGAAAATCCATATATATACATGGCGGACCATTTTATAAATAAAGCCGCCAAGATCGGGGAGTTAAAAGAAGCTCATGCTAAGGATATGAAAGCCAAAGTAAAACCCGGTGTAAAACCAGCCCCTGAAGATGTGGCAAAGAAAGACCAGCTGGAAAAACAATACGGAGATGCACTGGAAGGTGCCCGTGAGCCTTACGAAAAAGCCGCTGCTATTTTGAGCCAGAAAGCCAAAGGCGTGGATAAGAACCAGGACATGAGAGACAAACAGCAATATAAAAAAGCCTGCAGCTACCTGATGGATATTTATTCTTACAAGAAAGTGCAGGCAAAAGCCAATCCAAAAGATATGGCAAAGTATGAGGCCGAAGAGAAGAAATGGAGTGACACCTATGATTCTATAAAATAATCGAACCTGCATAAGAAAGAAGGAGCCACTTAAGTGTGGCTTTTTCTTTTGTAGGATGCTTGCATTTGTTTTATTATCAAATACATCAGAATAGAATAAAAGAAGCCGGGCTTATTTTTTGTATTCCCTGTCCTCTGTGCAATGCATTGTGCGCCTGTTTAACATAATGTAAATTATAGGTTAATAATCATAATAAATCAGCTTATGTTAAACCGACTATTCTTTTTAGTCAGTGATTCTGGGTATTGGAGGCCTGATGCCGGTTCTGTAGCTTGCAGGAACAAAGTAAAGCGGATGAAAAGGACAATACTGTTAACCTCATTACTGGCAACTATGGCTATGATCTCCTGTGGGGATTCGGCCACAAAGGCAGACACAGGTGATGATAAATCATTTAGGCTAAACTCAGACACCAGTAAGAATCAATCGGCAGATAATAACCCTGTACCGGCAGATCCTAACAATACATCCGCCAGCTCTGGTCCGGCCGCCGTTTCCGCTAAAGATCCTTCCAACGAAATACTGGCTAACATAGATAAGCACCTCGTAGCCAAAACCAGCTTTGATCCGATCGAACCAGGTAAAGAAGGAATTGTGAACGGAACCGTAACCCTGGAGAACCGACTGGAAGGCATCAGCTTTCAAAAAGCGTACGTAGAAGTGAGTATAAGACTGGCTGACGGAGTTGAGTACCGTACAGATTACTACATACTGCAAAATATCGGCCCGGGTGAATCTAAACTGGTACGGATTCCCAAAACCACCCGTGGAAATACTATTGTATGCCAGGTGGTGAAAGTTAAAAGTGAACAGCTTACCAATGGCGAATTAAAACTAACGGGCAGCCGGGCCACTATTAATTAAATTTCAGATGAAACTGCGGGAGGCGATATTGAAGGAACATTCAAAAGCCCAGACAAAAAAGATAGTAAAATGGGTTGGTGATGACCAGCATCGTTTTGATGAACTGTTCGGACTTCTCTTGAATGATGAATCCAGGGTGGTACAACGGGCCGCCTGGCCGCTTAGTTATTGTGTGATCGATCACCCGGCATTAATTAAAAAGCATTTGGGAAAGTTGTTGAAAAATCTGGAGAAGCCTGACCTTCATGATGCTGTAAAACGAAATACAGTACGCTTGTTACAGGACATAGACATTCCTGAAAAGTATCACGGCGACCTGATGAACACCTGCTTTAATTACATCTCCTCTCCCGTTGAAAAGCCTGCCATTAAAGCCTTCTCGCTTACCATCCTGGAGAACCTTTCTGTAAGATACCCGGATATAAAACAGGAACTGAAAGCCGTAATTGAGGACCGCTGGGAGTATGAAACAGCCGCATTCCGGTCAAGGGCCAGGAAAATACTCCGGCGGATGGAAACAATGCATAATTAATTCAAAGCAGATTTTTTATAAAACTAACTTTTCTTAGGTTCCTCTCTGTTGAATTCACGGAAGATCAGTCGGAGGTTCTGGTCGTAAGTAATATAATTATATAACCAATTGAAAAACACGAAGAAACGGTTCTTCACACCCAATATCAGCATCAGGTGCAATCCCATCCAGATGAGCCAGGCAAAGAAACCACCGAAATGCAGTTTCGGTTTGGGCATATCCACCACAGCCAGGTTTCTGCCTACTGTAGCCATCGATCCTTTATCCGTATATTCAAATTGATACATTCTGTCGGGATTGGATTTTTGTTCCAGCAATTTCAAATTGCCGGCAAGCATATCAGCCTGTTGAATAGCGGCAGGTGCCACCTGCGGATGACCAGAAGGATACTTAGGCGTTTCCATATAAGCCAGATCTCCTAACGCATAAATATTGTCAAAGCCCTGCACCCGGCAATACCGGTCTGTTTTGATCCGGTTTCCTTTAGCGATAAGCGATTGATCTAATCCGGCAGGGATATTACCTTTTATCCCGGCTGCCCATATTACAGTGGCTGCAGCTATGCTGGTATTATCTTTTAAATGTACCTCTTTACCATCATAATCTTTTACCAGTGTATTCGTCAGCACCTTTACACCCAGTTTCTCCAGGTATTTTTGAGATTGTGCCGATGACTTTTCACTCATAGCTGCCAACGTTTTACCGGCACCTTCAAGCAGGTAGATGTTCATACGGGAAAAATCAAGTTCCGGATAGTCTTTTGGCAAAACATATTTCTTCATTTCTGCCAATGCACCGGATACTTCCACCCCGGTAGGCCCGCCCCCTACCACTACAATATTCATCAGACGCTGGAGTTCTGCAGGATCAGTAATGGAATGTGCATCTTCAAATAACTTTAATAAGCGGTGACGGATCTGTAGTGCTTCCACCGTAGACTTCATCGGGAATGCATGATGGGCTAATTGTGAATTGCCGAAAAAGTTGGTATCAGCGCCTGTAGCCAATACTAACACATCGTAAGAAATAGTTTCTATGTCTGTAACGATCTTCTTCTCCACAGGAAGCACTTCCTTCAATTCTGCCAGCCTGATCTTTACATTCTTGCTTTTCTGAAATACTTTCCGCAGCGGGAATGAAATATTACTTGCATCCAGGCCGGCAGTGGCCACCTGGTAAAATAAAGGTTGAAACTGGTGATAATTAAACTTGTCCACCAGCACTACTTCAAAACCGGCTTTATTATTGAGTTTGCGGGCCAGCCTCAGTCCACCAAAACCAGCACCTGCGATTACAACTTTCATACAATTATTTTAATGACCCAAAGTTATACAATTTTCAATAATTATTGAAAATATAATTATTTCTATCTTACCTTTATGCTGCAAAACCAACGACCCCTGTTATGGAAACAGACACCCTCCTCCCTCCTGCCAAAGCAGCCATCCGGAACAGACTGGTAAATGGCTATAAAGAAATAAAGGACTATTATGATGTGGCAGGCCCCGATTATGAAATGTGGAGCAAGAACTTCAATATGCACTTCGGATATGCCAGTTCTTTTACAGACATCTTTTTCTTAGAGCGGATGCTGAATAAGATGAATGAACAGGTATTACAACAACTAAAGATCGACCCAACCGATAACACCGTGATAGCAGACCTTGGCTGCGGAGTGGGTACAGTGGCCCGCCATACTACCAGAAAGTTCCCGCTGGCAAAGATCACCGCTGTCACCATTTCAGATTACCAGATCGGAAAAGGGCTGTCACTGATAGACCGGGACAGTCTCGAGCAGCAGGTCTCTATCATCAAAGATAATTTTGAGGACCTGCACATTGATGATGAAACATTTACCCATGCCTATGCCATAGAAAGTGCCTGCCATGCTAATGGTCCCGCAAAAGAATTTTTCATTGCCGAAATGGCCAGAGTATTAAAAAAGGGCGGCCGCTTTTGTATAGCCGATGGATTTCTGAAGCATGATAAAAAACTGCCCCGCCTGTTTTCAGTGCTGTATAAAAAGATCATTAATTATTGGGCGCTTCCCTGTTTTGGAAATATCAACCAATTTCAACAAAAGCTGAAAGAGCATGGTTTGGAAAACATTACCGTTAAAGAGATCAGCCTTCGCATCGCTCCTTCTGTGGCGTATGTTCCCTGGACCTGTATCAAGTTCTTTGCTACCGAGATATGGAGAAATAAAAGCCTGCGCATGAAGAAAGAACGCTGGCACAATGTATATGCTCCCGTACTTGGGATGATCCTTGGTTTATACCGGAAGCATTTTGGCTATTACATTATCAGCGGGAACAAACCTGTTAAGTAAAAACTGAAAATCCCGGCCGCATCATTGATACAACCGGGATTTTTCAGCAGGCTTTTTCTAACTCACAAAGGATATGCGTTGCTAACGGGTCATTGCCAAACCAGGGAAAACATAAGAACTGGTATTGTAAAAGTATTACCTGGTAAGGATCATACGTTTGCTGATCACTTCCTGACCATCGGCCAGTAAGGAATAAATGTACATTCCTGATTGCAGGGAGTTTCCATTTATTTCCACCTGCGATCTTCCGGTCAATCCATTGAACTGGAGGAGCATTTTACCGTTCAGGTCAAACACGGCGATCACGGCATTCCGTACACCATCTGGAAGCGTATAGCGGATGGTGGTGGATGAACTGAACGGGTTAGGTGTATTTTGCGCTAGCGCAAATTTGCTCAATTCAAATCGGCCATCTCTTGTCACTATGGTAGCAGGTTCTCCGCCGCCCCGGCCTGTTTCTGGCACAGTGCTCACGGGAGTAGCCGTAATGGCAATGGCACGTCTCAGCTCTTCGATCTGTGCCTGCTGCTCCTGGATGCCTTTGTAAAGAATGGAAATAAGGGCAAGGTAGTTAACAGACAAATATGTTTTAGAACCTGCCTCGAAGCCATCTGCATCAGGAATGGAAAACCTTGAACCTTTTACCACTTCTGGAAATATTTCGGCCAGTTCCTGTGCAATAAAACCATGCTGCTTTTCCGGTGACAGGTTCAGCTCTTTGTTTTGCTCTACATTAAAGCTGTAGGTTACCGGGCGCACCCGCATAATGTTTGGCAACACATTCGTCTCTGTGCTTACATTGGTTTTCAGTTGTGCATCAGATCCAATATACAAACCGGTAGAGAAAACATTTCCCTGGAAATAACCTGCCCATGAATTGGCCCCTACAGTAGCACTGCCATACACGGCATAGTTAATGCCGGTGGACAAACCGAAAGTGCTTGCATATACACCATAATTTCTGGTGCCGGCGCCTGTGCCGCCTGCATACGCAATAACACCGTAATTCGTATTGTTGGTGCTGCCAGAACTTGAATAGGAATAATTGCTTACACCATAGGTATTTGCGCCATTGGCAGTAGTACGGAACGCCCCATTTACCACACTGGTGGTATTAACAGAGGTGGAGTTCAGTCCCGCCTGGTTAGTAGTGTTAATACCCACTTTCGGTGTACCAAACAAAAGAGGAGGTGCAGTAGTCCCGTAATAGGCATTACCGGCGCTGGTCAGTGTATGTATCTTGATAAAGCCGGTAGGTAAAGCAGGATTAGTGATATAGCGAAACTGCATTTCACCACCCTGGTTTCCCCATTCGATGATGGCATCTTTAATAGCGGTGGGCACTGCTGGATTCTGACTGCGCAATGCTTTAATAAAAGCCTGTTGGTTCCACTGGGTGCGTTCGCCGTACAGAACGGGGGTTGTTAAGGGAGAGCCGATACCGATCCATTGGTCAGTAGCGCCAAAACCTCCCACTGTTCCACTCACAATGTTGGAGATCAGGCCGTTTCCTACCCGTAAAGCATCTATCGAAGCTGCAGGCAATATGTTCAGTGTTGTTGGCGCTTTGGTTTGTACCTGGGAGAATACAACTTGTGACAGCAACAGGAAAGCAGTACCCAGCAGTGTAAAAATTGGTTGTTTTTTCATAATAGTTTTTTTTAATTGGTTAAAAAAGCGACACATCCTTTGTAGTATTCCGTTAGCAAATGAATACCTGGATAAAGGTTCCCGAACAGTGAAAACAATTCATTGTTCTGATGCCCTACTGCTATTTTTTCCAATTAAGTGTTTGCCAGTAAAAAAAGGAATACGGGAAACAACTAATTATAAAACAAGGAGTGTGATAATTGCATAGCTGCCTGACCGGTAGTTGGCAGGCTTGTGTAAGAAGAATTTACCAACGGATCATTAACTACTCTCCAATACTCATACGCATTAACAGGAGGTGGCCTGCAAAACCGGCTTTCTCGTATGCTTTTCTTGCATTGGTATTGTTTTCATATACTTCCAGCCTGATCTCTGTAATACTTTTTGAAACGGCCCATTGCTTTAGTGCAGTAATGATCTTGCTGTTCACACCTTTGCCGCGGTGGGCGGGCTTCACATACATAAATCCCAGGTGGGCATAATGAGTATGTTGCAGAAAAACTTCAGCTTCTTTTATATGGGCATATCCCGAACCTATGATCTCACCAGCTTCTTCCGCCACCACTACCTCTGCATCCGGTGATTCAATTAGTGCTCTCAGATCGTAGTAATTGATCGGATCCCGTTTCAATGTACTATCGTATTGCCGCTCTGCTGCTATTACCCCCTGTTCAAACAGAAGAAGGGTGTCCATATCATTCATTGTGGCGATTCGTATAACTGGCTGACTCATGATGTATGCTGCAATATCTTTTATAAATAGTTAGATTAATACGGTGTGCAATTTACAGCTCCGCCACTGATCGTATAAAAAAATGGAAGCCTTTCAGCTTCCATTCCATTATGAGTTGATTAGTATAATACTGCTTATTGCTTTACCAGCTTGCCCGAAGCGATCACTGACCGGTTCTTATCCAGCACCTGGTACACATAGGTGGCGGGAGAAATATTATCTAATGAGATGGTTGTTCTTATGCCGTTCACCGGTTGTTGTTTTATTATCCTTCCGCTCAGGTCGTACAGGAAGAAGGTAATGTTCTCACCGGGCAGTTCATTCATTTCAAAGGTGATGCTGCCCTGGAAGGGATTGGGATATGTCTTTGTTTGAAAAAAGGCCAGTTTGGATTTTACTGTTACCGGGTTGTTCTCATTCTTCTGCACAGAAGTAAATTGCTCCGGGGCAGCCGTTTGTTTCTCGAGATCATTTACCAGTACCAGGTCATCATCTTCCCAGGTATGGCTTGGGGAAGAAACATATATCAAAATGGAACCATCACCATTTACAGCCGGCTGGGTATTTACCGGCAGTCCATTTACTTTTATGCTCATCTTTTCCAGGTCCACAAACCTGTCGCCTGCTTTGGGACGGCTGTACCGCCAGATCGTGGTTTTGCCGTTATTTTCCAAAGAGAAATAATAAGAAAGTCCGTCCTTGCTGAACTGGCCGGGGCCGGGTTCACTCTTCTCCTCTCCTTCTTCCGCAGCGGGTATGGGAAGTATATCGGATTTCTCAAACTCGTTATACCTGATCTTCCTGTAAGTGAGGGTAATATCAGGATTATTATTCGCCACTACTATTAGTTCTTTACCATCGGGTGAAATAGCAGGTGCAAACACATCGTTATCACTTATGCCTTTTACCATTTCCGGCTCGCTGAAGGGGGCTGATAAACTGTTTCTCCGGGCCACATATATATTCCCGTCCTTGTGCATATAAACGGTCAGTTCATCACCGGTAAAAGTACCTGCATAGTACCCCTGCATCAGTTTAGCATCTAATATTTTGGGATTATCAAACGGGTCGTATATCGTTTTCCGGGTGCTGATGAATAAGTTGCCTGTGCCGGGGCCTTCCCTGTCGGAGGTAAAATACAGGCGTAGCCCGTCCGCAGAAAGAAAAGGATAAGCTTCTGCTTTCCCTTTTATATTCAGCCGCTCGGTGTGGGGCGAATGAAACGTAACGGATCTGAGATTTTCAGGACTTGAGTCATCTGGTTCTTCAGCTACTACATTTTGGGCGGGACTATACTGGAAGGCGGCGCAGATTAAAATTCCTGATAAAAAGAAGCGCAGTTGCTTTCTCATACTGGATGGTTTATATGAATTTACAATAAAATGGAGAAATCCCCCCTTTTGATGAATAGAACTGCTCATTTACATAGAATTTAAGTATTTATTAACCTTGGCCTGCCATTCGCCAGCCGCTCGGGGGAAATGTAAATATGAGCTTACCCCCCTTCAAAACTCCCCCTCAGGTATTTCCGAAGTCCCCCTCAGGTACTTTCGAAGTCCCACTGAGGTATTTCTGAAGTCCCTTTCAGGTACTTTCGAAGTCCCCTTGAGATATTTCTGAAGTCCCCCTCAGGTACTTTCGAAGTACTCTTGAGGTATTTCTGAAGTCCCCTTCAGGTACTTTCGAAGTCCCCATTAGGTATTTCCGAAATCCTCCTCAGGTACTTTCGAAGTCCCCTTGAGGTATTTCTGAAGTCCTCCGCAGGTATTTTCGAAGGCCCCCTCAGGTATTTATGAAGGCCCCCTCAGGTATTTATGAAGGCCCCCTCAGGTATTTCCGAAGGCCCCCTCAGGTATTTCCGAAGGCCCCCTCAGGTATTTCCGAAGGCCCCCTCAGGTACTTCTGAAGGCCCCCTCAGGTATTTCCGAAGGGGGTGTGACCCCTTCCGAAGGGGGTATGAGGTAGTACCGAAATCGTCTTATCCCCCACTATCGCAATTCCTCAGGTAGCCGGGCCCGGCGGGTCGCTATCCACCTGCACCGCACCATGCCCGTTAATGATAAGCTCCGGGCGAAACTGCCTGATAGAATATAATATCTCTCTGGTGCTTTTGTCCAGGTCGGAAATGATGCATTTTATACTTGTACCATCTTTCAGGTGCACCACCAGGTACTCCATGTCATTGAAGTTCTCAGTATCCTTTTCATAAATGGATTGTACGAAACTGATATACTCCCAATGGTTCCAGCCTTTGTCCCGTATGTCTATTCCTTCTTCCGATAAAGTAATTTCCTTTGGCCGAACCAATATCCTGGTTAAATAGAAAAAGAAGAGGCCGAAAAAGATAACACCCAACAATATTGTAAATCCCGGGTTCTCTGTATATATGATCCTCGTATGATCATACGGCCCGGCAAAATAATAGAGTATGAAAATCCCCGGCACTATCACCATGCTCATATTCTTCTTTACTGATGGC
>CALSAT010000046.1:0-14625 GCA_943372905.1 Bacteroides fragilis
GTTGCAAGTGGTATAGGTACTGGAGGTGATAAAATATTTAGAATATCAAAGCAATTTGCAAAAGATAATAATTTTGAAGAGGAAATTTTAAAACCAGTATTAGTTGGCGGAGAAATTGATAAATATAAAATTAACGATACCGGTTACTGTATTATTTATTCTTACAAGAAATCTTATACTGATAAATTAAAAAACGTCTTTAAGTATTTAGAGCCATTTAAAGCTAAATTATCTCAAAAGAGAGAAACAAAACATGGCACATTGCCCTGGTGGTGCTTGCATTGGCATAGAAATCCTGAATTGTTTGAAGGAGAAAAAATTATCTTAAGGCAAACTTCAGATAGCATTAGGGCTACTTATGATAATCACGGTTACTATTGTATTGATAGTATTAATATTGTAAAACTTAATCCTCTACGTAATATCAGTTACAAATACGCTTTAATTCTCTTGAATAGTAAACTAAATCATTTGGTTTATAGAAACATAACTCAAGAAGAAGGACGAGTTTTTGCACAGGTTAAACCTCAAAATGTTCGTAAATTATTTATCCCAAAAATTTCAAAAGAAGAGCAAAAGGTTTTTGAAATACTGTGCGATTACTTAATGTTTTTACATAACGAAGAACATCAACCTGTAAATCAACGAATAGACAATAAAGCATTGGCACATTATATACAGCAAATTGCAGATGCTTGTGTAGTAGAATTAATTTATGGTAAAGAAATGGAAAGCCAAAAAGTAAATATTTTAGAGTATGTAAGGAATGAAATTACCTCATTTGACAATTTACCCTGGGAGGTCAGGCAAGCAAGGGAAATATTTGAAGCACATCAAAAATGGACAATGCCCAATAGTGAAGTACGGAACCGTTTAAAAATCATTAGCCTTATGTGTCCAGATACAGCAGGTAAAATACTAAATGCCAATGAAGAAGATTAATAGCATAAGGTTTAAAAACTTCAAAGCCTTTTATGAAGAAGAAACCATACAATTGGATGGTAAAAATCTGCTTGTATATGGTGAAAATGGAAGTGGTAAATCGTCCATCTTTTGGGGTTTATATACCTTTCTTCAAAGCAGTAGCAAGGCTCAAAAAGACATTATAAAATACTTTGTAGATTTTGACGATGCCAATCCAGATACCTACGATAGTTTAAAAAATATTTTCTCAACCAGTGCGGAAGATGCCTACATTGAGTTAGGTACATTAGATACTGTTTCGGGTACTATTACAATTGATAAAATTGATGCTGTAAATACCTCAACGGATATTGCTAAAAACAATCAATCAATTGCTTTAGCCAATGCTTCCAGTGATTTCATAAATTATAAATTACTACACAATTTTTATAATGTAACACATAAGCAGGAAATAAACTTATGGCAAGTTTTCATTCGGGATATATTCCCATTCTTTAGAAATAATGAAAGAGAAAAATATTATGTTGAAAGAATTGATGAACTAACTAAATCAGTTCCTAAATCTTCAGGAGGTGTAAAAAATCTAAAAATAGGGAGCAGGCCGCAGGTAGAGTATGTGCAAAAAATAAATGACCTAAATAACGACATTCAAATTTTCATAAATGAAATAGAACAGAATGCAAACCTTTTTTTAAAGGAACATTTTTTTGATAGTAAAGATGTGCTAAAAGTATTTCTTTCCTACAATGCTAAAATTGATTATAACAGTATTCGTTTTCAAGATAAGTCAAAAAAAAATTATTCCATTAGTTTGAACTTGGAGCTTTGGGATGACTTATTAAAATCTTGGAGGAAAGTTAAACGACCACATTCATTTTTGAATGAAGCACAACTAACAAGAGTTGCAATAGCCGTTAGAATAGGAGCTTTGCAAACAAGGCTTCAAAATAGAGATTACCAAATTCTTTGTTTGGATGATATGCTTATAAGCCTGGATATGGGGAACCGAGATAAAGTATTGCAGACATTTCTAAATACAGAGAAAAAAATAAACCTTGGATATTTTGATAAGTTTCAAAAACTAATTTTCACTCATGACAAAGCGTTTTATAATCTGTGTAAACAAAGAATAAAATTGAGCTTGGATGAAAAAGACTGGCATTTCAAGGAAATATACGTTGATACAGATAAAATTCCACAAAGACCATTTATAGATAATTCCACAGATTATTTTTCAAGAGCTAAAAAACATTTAAAAGCATTTGATTATCCTGCTGCTGCAAATGCCTTAAGGCAAGGCTTTGAGAATATTATTTTCAATTTTTTATCTGATAATGACAAACTACAGTTGGATAGAACTAGTCAAACAACAGGGAAGCAATTTAATGATTTGCTTACTAAGCTCAAAAATATACACGATGAAAATACTGTATCTACTAATGTTATAGCAGATTTATTTGTTTATAAAGACCATATTTTAAATCCTTTTTCACACGATAATATCGATACACCTGCATATAAAGAAGAGTTAGAAAATCTACTTGCATTAGTGCCAAAAGTTCAAGTATTACATACAGAATTATTAAAAGAAGCAAAAGACAAACATTCTGTTATTAAATTAATTGATACAAATGCAGCAGGCGAAGTAATTACTTATGAAATATTTCTAAAAGAGCATCTGAAACGCTATACACTTTTAGATGGCAATAAATATTTTAATAAATGTGATGTAATAGCATTAAAAATGATTAAAGCAGATGGAACGATTAAAGCTTTAAATAATCCTTATGAAAATTTAAAAAAATGTATAACTCGTTTAGGAACATTCCTAGGTAAAACCTATGCAAGTGATGACGAAATATTATCCAAAATAAAGTTTGAATAATTGAAATGTTAAAAACTATTAAAAAATACTTGTCGGGCATTACAGCAGATGAATTTCATAGATACAAATCTTGGGATAACTGCTTTAAGGCTTTTAGTGCTGTGAAACAAACAGAAATTCAGGTTTTAGAGTTGGCCTTTTACTTAGCAAGTTGGGGAATGTATAGAGGCTCAAGCGGCTTGCTCCAAAAGAATCACCTAATTCATAAAGGTGCAGTTGACCTTGTATTTTCAAAGGCAAGTCAAAAGCTGAAATGCAATCAAACTGCCGAAGTAAATAGAGAAAATATAATTGCTATTCTTGAATTAAAAAATGACTTGACTGTGCATTACAGTAGTGTTTATTTCACCAAAGGAGCAGACGAAGAAAAAAAAATTTCACCTACCGACACCCTTTTGAGTAAAATTATGTTAGGTACTTTGGGTTGTGTCCCTGCATACGATAGGTATTTCATAGACGGTTTAAAAGAAATGCAAATGAAGCATACGAGATTCAATGATGCTTCCCTAAACGAACTATTCAACTTTATTGACATTAACAAAACCGAAATCACTAAAGCACAAAGACTAATTAAAACCAAAACCCAAAGGCATTATCCAATGATGAAAATACTGGATATGTATTTCTGGCAAATTGGTTTTGATAAAGAAAATTTTGAGAAAAAACTTAAGAGAAGAAAGTAATTATTTTGTTGTTATTACTTGTAATAGCTAGTATTTAATCAAACAGTTTAGAATTAATTTTGTTTTCAAAAGAGATAAACATTAAATAAAACAGCCATCTACAAAAATAATTTAATACAGTATAAAGAAGCTGCTACATTTGGCACGAACATTTCCTCCCTAAGCATCCCTTTTATTTGTAAAAGGAAATACACCTATTTAATAATTATTTAAAGGCAAGCAAGGATTTTCTCCATGTGGTTGCCAACAACCTTCACTCTTCCACAAACATAATTTCCCGTATCGGCGACGGCAGCGGGTTCTTCACCACTACGGTAAGGGCCGGCTGTGGTGACGCCGAAGCAGTAAACGTAAACACCAACTGGCTCCATGAATTGATATGCCTGCCGCCGGTACTGGCCGGCACCCAGTAGGGACAGGCCGCCAGCATGATCTTCTTCACCGTTTCCTTCAGCACTGCATTACCCGCATACTTATACCACAGGTTCACCAGGCCGCCGGTCCTCATCACCAGGAACATGACCACCACCGAATCGGTCTGTTCACCTTTTCCCCCTGCAATAGATGGTACCACCAGGGCCGTATCGATATTTTTTGATAGCAGTGCAGCCCAAACTTTATTTCCTCCTTTCACATAAGGGTCTTCCGAATTTTGTACGAATCCTTCCGGTGTTTTATTGGCGGGGAACTCGCTGTAGCAGGGTTTAGTTTCATCCTCGAAAAAAACAGGAGAATCATGTGTTATCTCCACCCGTGCGGGAACGAGCTTTCTCAGTTTTTTATAGTCCTCATAGGTGAGTTTGGAACCATCCACACTGAAATAGGTTAGTTTCTTCGCCTGCGCTATTTCACGGGGCACATGGGAAAAGGGATTGTCAGAAAAGTCCACCGATTGAAGGCGGGGCAACCGGAATAATAACGGGGAGATGCTGTCAATCTCATTGCCATGAAGACCGATGTTTTCCAGGAGAGGTAACTGAAAAAGCGAAGCGGGTAGTTTTTTTATTTTATTAAAGGCCAGACCGAGCATAGAAAGGTTTTGCAGCTCAGCGATCCAATCGGGCAATATGGTAATGGAGGTATTGCTGATGTTGAGGTTATCCAGTTTTTTACAGTACCGCAGAAAGGGTGGAAAACGGGTGATCTGTTCGCCGCTGAGTTCAAACAACTCCAGGTTGACAAGGCCCGAAAAATCATAATCGAAATGAGTGAACGGGTTGTTGTCACAATATAAGGAAGTGAGTTTAGTGAGTTGATTGATGGAGGCGGGGAGGTGGGTGAGCAGATTGCCCTGTATCTGCAGGCTGGTAAGATTGCGAAGGTTGCCGATACTTTCTGGTAAGGCCGTGAGTTTATTCCCCACGACGAGATAGGTAAGGGCCGACAGGTTGCCGATGCTGGCCGGCAGTGATCGTAAACTATCGGAGGAAAGGGCGAGATAGTCCAGTGATGAAAGCTGACCGATCTCTTCGGGCACGGATGCATATTCATTGACATCGAGACTGAGGTAGGTGAGCTTTTTCAGTTTGCCGATGGCGGGGCTGATGTGGCGGATCTTGTTGCGGGACAATATCAGTTCTTCCAGGTGGGTGAGTTCACCGATCCATGCGGGTATTTGTTGTACCTGGTTATCATAAGCCACGAGGTATTCCAGTTTTTTAGCGAACCGGATACCGGGCGGCAGTTCGGTGAACTCATTGTTTTCGATAGCAAGGGTGCGCAGGTTGGGCACGGTGAATATAGTATCGGGCAAACTGGTAAGGGAGGTATGGGTAATGGAAAGGTATTCGAGGTTGCGGAAGGTGCTGATGAGCGGCAGCCGGGCACTGTCAACATCCCGCCCGTAGAGGGAGAGATTATATACCTGGTCTTTATGCCGGAGGGCATCATCGAGCGACTCATAGAGCTTTTGTCCTTTTACATAGCGCCAGTCCTGCCCGAACGATACCGGGCCTGCAAGCAATGCTACTATGAGGAACAGGCTATACTTCATGGTGATGAAATTACTGCTTTATGGGGAAGGGGGGAAGGGTGCCGGACTGCCGGGGAGATATATTAACCTGTTTGGGGCTTTCTTTGATTGTTTGGCCTGTTGTGTGTTTTGAATTATTTGTTTGGAGTTCTGGATTTTATTTTCAGCGTTACCAAACCATTTTGTTTACGGTCGGCCCAGGAACTGTTGGGTATCTCATCAATTATATAAGTTCCGGTGGCATTATCTGTAAAGATGACTAAGGACAAAGTGAAGGTGGTGGTGGTGCCGGGGTCAAAGTTGGACCCATCATTATCTCCGAAATTTATTTGTCCTGTAAAGTGAAGGGTAGTTGCGCCGGGATTATCAGTGGAAGTTATTTTTTTTCCGGTCAGTTCAAATCTTCCAAAAAGAGTTTTTTCATCAAACCTGCCTGTACATTTATAAACGTTATCACCGGGCATTGTTATCGTTAAGTTTACTCCGGCAGTCTTATAGTTGGTTGCATTAGTGGCTGTGCCTTCGAGTACGTATTGGGTGGATTGGCCTGAAGTGTCGGCAGAAGGGGTGGGATTGGTTTGTATATTTTTGTCATCCTCTTCTTTTGATGAAGGCGAATTACTCTCACTGTCTTCCTGTACAATACTATATCCATCTTTTGTGCGGAGCAATTTTCCATCCACCCTTGTGGCCATATCTTTATCGATCCTTTGTTTATCCTCTTCTGCGAGCACATCGTACACCGGCGTTTTGTTGGTGATACCTCCGCCGGTGAACCCGATATAGATCGTGTCTCCGCTTTCCTTTTTGCTTACGACTTTCACCCTGTCATAGTCAAAAGCATTGAGATAGTATTTGTCTATCGTTTCGCCGATCAAATACTTTTTCCCTTTATCTGTAAGACTTATTTCGAGGTCTTTTGAATGGAGATTGCCATTGTACTCGTCACGTATTATTTTGACGGAGATGATCCCTTTATAAGAAAGATCGTTCAGCCTGCTTTCGGTTTTCCTGTCATTGCTGTTAGTATTGGAAGCTGATATTTCGAATAGCAGCTTTTCTGTTTTCCGTACTTCCAGCGCACCTGACATCCCATCCCATGCGCCCAATTGTTTGCTGTCGGCTTTGTTCAGCTCGTTGGTCAGAAAATCTTCAATGGCTCTCGTTTCATTTTTCTTTTTAAATACTACTGAACCGATATAGAAAAGACCGACGGCTATGATAATCCCCGCTGCGATGAACAGCCATTTCTTATTGATGCTCTTCGGGGCCGGTTTCTCCTTTTTAGGTATGGATGGTTCTTTTAATGTGCTTATGAGCGTCTGCATATTAGCGCTGAAACTGAGGTGCCTTACAGATAAAGCATTACGAAGGGAGAGGGGTTGCAGGCTTTCGGGCAACTCAGTTTGGGCAGGCATGCGGGTGTCTTCGAGCAATAGCGGAATGATCCTGAGGTTTTGATTGAGTGCGGTGCTTATCTCTAACTCTACCCAGTCTTTCCTGTCGCTGGTATGGGCAGCGGTAATTTCTTTCAACCAGTCAGGCCCCATGATAACGAGCATGGTATGGCATTGCTCCACGGCTTTTACTACACTGGTTTCAAAATTTTCACCGGGGGCGATATTGTCCACATCAAAGAAGAGGTTTTCCTTGCTGAAATGTTTCAGCAGGTAATCATATATCCGTCCGGCCATTCCCTGGCTGTCGTTTCGGCGGTAGGAGATGAAGATGGCGTTTCGCATTGGTGGTGGAAGGTTTATTTTATTCTTAGATATAAGAGCGAAAAATATCAATAAGATTTATAGCATTTCAGCTCCTTTTTCAAATGCAATCGCTTCATATTGCTTTGCCACTTCTGTATTCTTTGGAAAGCCAAATAGTCCTGACCGATAAACTTTGCTGAGACTGTAAAAGCAATTTTTAGCATCAAGAAATGCTCCTCTTTCCAGACTTTCAATTGTTTTATTGTAATAAGCCGGATCTACTAATTCAATTACATTTAAATTATTGGCATAACTGATTATTAGTGCTAACTGATCTAAGGTGATAAAATCTATTTCATTGACATTCCATTTGCTTACCCAGTTTGTGAGATAGTTCTTAAAAGAGTTTTTAAATTCTGGAGTGTCTCCTTTTTCATATAATGATTTCAGATTGTTGTATTGGTTGTCCAAGGTTAAGATCTCCTTATATTTATTGTCAATTTCATCATCAGACACCAATTTAGAAATAATGTAACTTGTTAGGAAGAAGATTCCGACACCCAGATAAGGGGGTAAATTACTGTTTTCCTCAAAATTATAAACGTTGATTAGTATAATGAATAATACAGTCGTAATTATTATGCTATAAAGAAGAGCTCTCTTTGAAATTTTTTCTCTTCTTTCATATGATTTAACGATTTGTTCTTCTAGCTGAATTTTTAGTTTTGTTGCAGTTTTATCTTCAGGACGAAGATATAAAGTGTGTCGTAATTCCAATTTTGCCTTTTGTAATTCGTTGCTGTTAATAAACTGTTGGGCAAGATTGAAATGTTGCGTTGCTTTTTCATCATTTGTAAATGCTTTCCCAGTATTTTTTGGAGGGAGTATTAATTTGGCGACATTTTCGTTGTTTACAATGTTTGTCGTTGTTTCACTGACTTTGAATTGAAAATTTTCTTCTACAATACTTGGGGGATTTTTTTGACTACCTGCCCTGCTGTCCGTTATTTCATTGATGGGAATACCTAATGTTTCCAGCAGGTTTTTCAGTCCAACAGTGTAATCATTTGTAAAGTCAACCCGCTGCAGGTTCCTGAGCCGAAAAGATACCTGGCAGGATTTCCACAATACTGGAATCACTTTCTTGCCGCATTCCAACGCATAAGAAACTTCATCCATCACATTATTGGAAGCAACAGAGGCAGGGGAGAGTATTATGAGCATTTGAGGTGATTCTTCAAGAGCTTTTTCAATAGCTACCGGCCATCTTTCACCACCTTTTATATGCAGTTGATCCAGCCATACCTTTGCACCGGCAGTTTCCAGATCTTTTGCCAGTTTCAATACAAAAGCTGAATCCTCTCTTGAATAACTGATAAATGTTTTTTCAGAATCCATACTATTGAAAAGCTATTACAATTAGTTTCCTGCAATTTGTTTAAATATGCCCGGCTATTTCCTTCTCCCAATACCATTCTGCCCAGTCGGTGATCTCAAGTTCCATTATCGTTCGCAGATTTTTAGCTTCTGTGCTTAATCCAGCCACATCTGAACAAGTCATCACTTTTTCGCTGACCTTATCTAATTCCTTTTTTATTTTTTCAGATTTAGTTATCTGCATTTTCCATTCAGTAAAATACTTTACTCCTTCCAGGGCGGCATATACCGGTGGCGGAAACATCCACGCAAAGATGAGCCAGGGATGGATGTTGGCCATTTGTTCGGTTAAGTGATGGTGTTTATGTTCGTACCACTCAAACCAGAAATTTACCAGCACAATCGCAAAGAAGAGATACTTAAGAATCAGCAAACAGTATTCTACAAGTTTACTCTTATGTTTGAATGGCCTGATACGTTTGTGTTGATGATATTCAGACTGCATAGTGGCCAGGCACCATGTCATCCGCTTTGCATGGGGAAAGTTGGCAATTGAGGTAATAGCGGCAAGTGTGTCTTTTATTATTTTCAATATTGGATCATCAGCTGAAAAGGGGTGTGGGTCGGCAGGTTGCACAGGTATTCCCGCTTCTGAAAACCATATTACCGACCGGAGATATTCTGCTTTGTGCCGGTTATCGAGGAAAATATTTTTCAGTCTGCGGGCCACTACCAGCAAAAGCAGGAGAGAAATTCCCAGTGATGCTATTTCGCAAACAGCCAGTATATATTTGCTTTTGTGCCAGCCTGCCGGATCATCAAGTTTGAGGGCCAGTCCGAAAGAAAAAAACAAAGCCGCCATTACCCCGGCTATGATTCCTGATCTCCAGGTGAAGACAAACCACCATTTATATCTTATTGCATTTTTATTTTGTTTTTGATAGGTTGCCTGCAGCTCGTCATGTACCGGCAGTATTCCTTCTTTTGCCTGTCTTAATCCTTTGATAGTATGCAGTTCTTTGTTCTTACTAATAGCATAGCGCACAATATCAGCCGTTCCCCCGGCTCCCTGTGGGGCCAATCCATCCCATACGGCGAGTACAATATTGGCCTCATCCACTAATTGCACACCGGTATTGAGGTATGCATTCTTTTTTTCTTCTTCAGCAAAGGAGTTTAGTGTATTAGCAATTTCCAGTTGCACTGGCCGTTTCTTATTATTGATCACAGCATGCACCCGCTGCCATTCTTCCGGGGAGAAATCTTTTTCGTATTCATTTGCTGCAAAGGGGAATATTGCTTTTACTGCAATGCCGAGATATAATGCTTCTTCTGCAAAGATGGTATCTGTACCGGATGCCATGGCAGTGACAGCAACAACGTCTTCTTTATTTTTATAACAGGCCTGAAAGTATTGGAGGCTGGAACGAATTTGTTCCCTGACAGTATCCGGGTACAGCAATTTCCGGTGACCGGTAATACAGATATTTATCATGCGGTGGGAGAAGTTGGTTTTGGCTATTGCAAACTACTGAAAGTGGGAGGAAATGCCAAATGGTGAACAAGCTATACTTCATGAAATGAAATTATTGCTTTATCGATAATGGATAATGGAGGCGGGGTTTCCTTGTGGCAGGATGTATTACTAATGATGGGCGGTACACGGCGCACACAAAAAAAGTTTGGAGAGGTATTTAAAACGCCTATTTTTACGATTCCATAATTACTTCCGGATAGTTACATATCCATTACACTTCCATTTTTTAGCAGTACATCCAGTAAAGGGACATTTTAAAATCCCTGATAAAGGATACTATGCTTGCCTGTTGCCTGCGGGGTAACGGGTGAAGCAGCGTGGTATGTTTTTTTAAAACTAAAAATAGAAGTGTATGAAAAAACTTTATGCAGTGGGTTTATTTCTTTTAATGTCGATGCTCACAAAGGCCGCCGACCGATATTGGGTGGGCGGTGCCTCCGGAAACTGGAACAGCACGGGTAACTGGTCGGCCAGTTCAGGCGGGGCCAGCGGTGCCTCCGTACCAGGCGCTAATGATAACGTGGTATTTGATAATGGTCTTTCGGTAGTGGTAACATACGATCTTCCCAGCCACGATGTTGGATTTTCAGGATTCACCGTTACCAACAGCACGCAGCTTACGCTTACTAATACGGTGAGTGCTACAAGAAGCCTTACCATTAACAACAGCGGCACCACCTACTACGAAGTGGTGGCGGCCGGTTCTTCTTTAACGCTGCAAAGCAATACCAATACGGTATTCAATTTCGGGAGCTCTGGCCTGAGCAATGGCAGAATGGTATTTAACGGCAACGTAAGATGTGTGAACCAGGCAGTGAATACCTCCAACGGGCCACGACTGAACTCGCAGGATTCTATTATCATCAATGCTTTATTCTATGTGGGTCCTGCTATTTCACAAACAGGCAGCAACCCGAGCGGCTTAAATAAATACCGTTTCTCTTCCGGTTCTGTTTACCAGCTAGATAAGAACGGCGGTGTGATACCGGGCGGCAAATGGGAGCAGGGTTCATTGATAAAAATAACAGGTTCGGGAAGCGCCTTTCCATCCACCTGGGCAACAGCCGCCGCTTATGGTGCAGTGGAGTTCAATGCACCCGGCGCCAATGCAGCGACGATCGGCAACCTCAGCCTTCCATCCAATACTATATTCCAGGGCAATTTCACTGTGGTCAATTTGGGTACCAGTGCGGGAATACGGTTCGCTTCCACGCCTTCCAATATTGTTATACAGGGTGATCTGATCATTCAGCAGGGAGTAGTGAGCCTGGCGAGCAGCAGCACGGCCGGCAGTGTAACCGTGAATGGAAACTTCACTCAGTCAGCCGGTACCACACTGGACCTGCAAAACTCCAGCGGGAATACTTCCTTTACGATAAAAGGAGGTTGCAGCGCCCTGGGTACTGTAACAGAGATTGGCACGAGCACTTCCTCCACGATCATATTCAATGGAACAGCTTCTCAGAGTCTTTCTTTTGGCGCTGCTTCCATTGCCAATGATGTTCGTTTTCAAATGAACAATGCAGCCGGGGCAACAGTAAGCACTGACTGGAACCTGCCTAACAGTACCAACAGCCGCTTAACATTGACGCTGGGAAATATTGATATGGGCGCCAATACGCTTTATATTCAAAACCCGGCCACGACTGCTTTGGCAGGAGGTACGGTGGGCTCTCATATTATCGGCAAGCTGCGCCGTGCCACTAATACGGCGGCTGCGGCTTATACATTCCCGGTATCTGATAATGCAGCAGACCTGGCCACAGTAAAAGTGTACCCCATCACTGCCGCTTCTAACTATACGGTTTCTTTTATACGGCCCAATACCTTTGACCGTCATGCCGTACCTGCGGGAGTGTTAAATGCAGGTAACTATTATTGGGATATTGTACAACATACCGGTACCGGCTCCGACCCATTGAATTTTTCCTATGGCAATTTCTCTAATGGTGGCATTACCGACCCCAACGCTGTAAAAGGATTGCACTGGAACGGTATTTCGTGGGATGACCTGGGCGGTACAGATGCCGGAGGAAATACGGTGGATGTACCCAATGTAACCAGCTTCAGTCCCTTTACTTTGGGTTCTTCTGCAGACATACTGCCGGTAAAGTTTGGTCATGTAAAAGCCTATCAGCAGGGCAATGGTATTACAATTGACTGGAGCAACCTAACAGAAACAGACCTGGTGAATTATACCATCGAACGGTCGGCGAATGGGCAGGTCTTTACTCCGCTGGGCACCGTAAACCCTATACGGAATAATGGCAGCCGGGCAGATTATTCTTACTTTGATGCCACTCCTGCAGCCGGTATTAATTTCTACCGCATTCAATCGCTGGAGACGGATGGCCGGAAATTACTCAGCACTGTAGTGCGGGTAAACACCAAGACCGGGCAGGCAACTCTCACGATCTATCCTAACCCGGTTACTGATAACAGGGTTTCCATACAGGCAACGGGTTTGCCAAAAGGGCAGTACACCCTGAACATTATCAATGCTGCCGGGCAACTGGAAATAAGCCAATCGTTTGTGCATACCGGGGGAGCGATTACTGAAGTACTGGAATTACCGGCATCCACCAGGGCAGGTATGTACAGCCTTCAGCTTGCCGGAGCTGAAATTAAACTGACGAAAAATTTCTTTATTCGTTAATCTGAACGCAGCGCATCGCCTGTGTAAAAGGACCATGGAGACATGGTCCTTTTTATTTTTTAAGGAGGACTTACAGAACGTTTAATATTCTTTGAATTACCCTTCAAACAACTTTGCCACACCAAAGGCTGCACCTGCTGCCAGGGCGCCGATGAGCATCACCCGTACGGCACCTACCCAGGGATTGATACCCGTGATCTTGCTTTTAAAATAGCCGAATACAAATAAACACAGCAGTGTGACCACTAATGATATCTTGAGGGCTTCGGTGGAAGAATCCATAAAGAAATAGGGGCTGAGCGGTACCAGACCACCCACCACATAGGAAAGGCCGATATTCAATGCGGACTTGGTGGCCCGTCTCGGGTCAGGCTTCTCCAGGCCCAGTTCATACTTCATCATAAAGTCCACCCACTGTTTCTTATCCTGCGAGATCTCTTCGGTAGCTCTTTCCTGCAATTCTTTGCTCAGGCCAATATTGGCGAAGAACTCTTTGGTTTCTTCAATCTCCCGGTGGCGGAGGTTCTCCACTTCGTAGTACTCTCTTTTTTGTTCACTGTTGTAATGGTCCTGCTCTGTTTTACCTGCCAGGTATCCGCCAAGGCCCATGGCAATGGAACCGGCCGCCACTTCGGCAATACCTGCGATCACAATAATACTGGTGGAGTCCACGGCACCGCTGAGTCCGGCCGCCAGGGCAAAGGGAACAGTAAGGCCGTCGCTCATGCCAATTACAATATCCCGCAGGGCATCGCTGCTTCTCAGGTGTTCTTCATTATGCGGCAGGTCGTGGTGAAGATGGGTGTCCATTGTTGAGTTAAGAGTTATGAGTTAAAAGTTGAAAGTTGAAAGTTGAAAGTTGAAAGTTGAAAGTTGACCGGGCGACTAAAGGTAAAATAAGATGTTATGCTATTGAGTGATAAAGGTCAGGAAGGAAGATCATTTTTCTGATCAGCCAACAGCCTAACATGTAAAGAGACTCACATTTTCTTCTGACTACCTTCTTTTCCTTCTCTACTTTTCTGAGGGATTGATATGGTTCTCTTTCAGGATCTCATAGAACCGCTTTTCCTTTTTCTCCTCTTTCATCTTGCTGTAAATATAATTGATGATCTTTTCTGCATCTACCCGGTAGGGGGAGCCTGCGGCTGTATAAATATTGTATGCTTTACAAACACTTTGCAGGGCCTTTTCAAGATCTATCTGGTGATTCAGGTACACAATAGCAGCGCCATAAAACCCTTCGGGGTCTTCGGGATATATTTCCTGCAGTTTCTCATAGGCTTTCAGAGCCTTGTCATATTTCTTCTGGTATTGGTACACCACCGGTATATTCTGCAGAGGGGTGATGCCCGTAGGGTCAAGTTCCAGTGATTTGTTATAGGCATTCAATGCCGCCTCATAGTTACCGAGTTTGCGGTTGCAAACGCCGATATTGTCCCAGGCAAAAGCAAACTTATCATCCCGCTTTACTGCTTTTTCAAAATAGGTGAGGGCTTTTTCCAGGTCATTTTTTTTGATCCATTCAATGCCTGTATTGTAATCTTCCCTTGCTTTGGGGTCTTTCGACACGGAGTTCTTTGATTGTTCATCACTGGTGGCCACGGCACTGTTCAGGGAGGCACAACTGTCTTTGAGCCATCGTTCGATATCAAAATAATAGCGCTGGTATTCCTGTGTCTTTTTATTGACATTCAGCGAAATGGATCTTGAAGTATCATTACCAAACATCTGGTTGTACAGCTTCATCATCATCTGGTACATGCTTACCTGTCGGTCAATACAATCGGCTATTTCCTGGTTTATTTCCGTTTTCCCTTTCCGGATGAGCACAATGGAGTCGATGCACTTGCAGGCATCGTTACCATATTCGCTTACGAATTTGGTG
>CALSAT010000047.1:0-14523 GCA_943372905.1 Bacteroides fragilis
AGCGGAATTGTATTGCCTTAACGGGCTGCACACTCCTTACGATCAAAGTAGGAATCATGAGTACCAGGAAACATACAAACAGGGTGCCTCCGCAAACAGCAGCCACCTGCCACCACACGATCTTTACCGCAGCTGTATCCATATAGTAAGCATCTTCTGGCAGCCGGATAAACCCGGTGGCCTGCTGCAGCCACAACACACCCAGGCCCATACCCAGCCCGATAATAATACCGGTGAAAGTGATAATGGCAGAATGCCAGAGAAATATTTTTTGCACCGTCCAGTTGGAGGCCCCCAGCGCTTTTAGTACACCTACCATTTTTATCCGTTCCAGTACAAGGATAATAAGGCAGGTAATAAGATTGATGATGGCAATGATAAGCATGATCCCGATAAGCACATTACGGGTTTTGTCCTGCAATTTCAGCCAGTCGAAGATATTAGGCGAAATGTTTTTTACACTGATGGTATCCCATGTATCGGGAAAATCATCCAGATCGTACAGCTCGGTTGCTACCGCATCGATCTTTGTGTGGTCTTTTAAAAAGATCTCATATCCGCCCACCTGGTTTGGTTCCCAGTTATTCAGACGTTGTATAAGTTTAATATCGCCAATAGCGAAAAGTTTATCGTATTCTTCAATACCTGTTTTATAAATGCCGGCTATGCTGACTTTTCTTGGACGTGGATCTTCGCCGGGTTTGATAAAGTAGATGATCATACTGTCATTTACTTTCAGGGCCATACGGTTGGCAGTATAGGTGGATATAAGTATCTCTTTGCTGTAGGTACTGTCGTTGAAGCGGATGGCCCGGCCTTCTTTAATAAAACGCTCCAGGTATTTAAAACCATAGGTACTGTCAAAGCCTTTTACCAGCACCCCTTCAATTTCATCTTTGGTTTTCAGAATAGCATAGCGGGTGGCAAAAGAGTGAATGCTTTCTACTTCCGGATGGCGGCGGATGCTTTGCACCAGGGTGTCATTGGTATCTATTGCTGTTTCTTCGGAAATGATGGTCTTATCGGGCTGTTTTTCCTGCACCCGGATATGTCCCCAGAAACTAAAGATCTTTTGAGTAACAGTTTCCTGGAAACCATTGGCAAAAGAAAGAGTAATGATCATTACCGCCACACTGATAACGGTGGCCACCGTACTGAGCCGGATGATAAATCGGGAGAAGGATTTTTGCTTACCTGTACCGCCGGGCCCGGCAGACCTGTCATATGCGATGCGTTTTGCTATAAAGCCTGCAACCTTCAAATTGGATAGTTTGTCTTTTACCAAAAATAAGCTGACTGGGAGATTTCTCCGCTTTTTTACCTTATTTTACTTGTACTTCTGTGTATTTAACGAACGATAAACATATTTTGAACTAATTATCCCGGATGAAAAAATTACTGCCCTTCTTTTTATTGGTACAGGCAATCGCTGCACAGGCACAATTGCCTGATCATATTTACAAATCCAATATTCATGCAGTGAAACTGTACCGGTCCGGAGATGTGTACAGCTACCCGGTGCTAACGATGACAGGCAATGATCAACTGGAGCTACACTTCGATGATATGGATGCGGATGTGAAGTATTACTATTACAGTTTCCAGTTATGTAATGCCGACTGGACACCCGCCAACCTGCAAACTTTCGATTATATCCGTGGCTTTCAAAGCAACCGCATTTCTAATTACCGCAGTTCATCCATAGCTCAAACCCGCTATACACATTACCAGGCTTTCTTGCCCGAACGGAATTCAGCCCCTACCCGGGGCGGGAATTATCTCCTTAAAGTTTTTCTGAATGATGATACTACCAAGCTTGTCTTTACCAAACGTTTCCTGGTAGTAAATACTAAGGCTACGGTGTCAGCACAGGTGATGCAGCCATTCAATGGTAATTTTTTCCAGACACACCAGCGGGTGCAGGTGTCGGTAAGCACGGTTCAGGGGCAGATCACCACCTTTTCGCCCCAGGATCTGAAAGTGGTGGTGATACAAAATGGCATCTGGGGAAATTCGACAGTGATAGACCGCCCCACCATTTTCCGGGGAAATTATTACGAGTACAGCGATGAAGAAAACACCACTTTCCCTGCTGGAAAGGAATGGCGCTGGATAGACCTGCGCAGCCTGCGACTCATGAGCGACCGGATGGAAAGACTGGTGGACAGCGACACGACCAACAGAATAGATGTATACGTAAAGCCAGATGGCGAACGGAATAAACAGCTATATGTGTATTACCGGGATATGAACGGCATTTATACCCTGGAGAACCGTGACAATCCCAATCCGCTGTGGCAAAGTGATTATGCATGGACACATTTCACCTTTGTACCACCGGGAAACCGGGCCTACGAAGGCAAAAGCGTATATGTATTTGGTGAATTGACCAATTACGAACAAAATGACAACTCCAGGATGATCTTTAATGATACAAAAGGAGTGTATGAAAAAGAATTGTATCTAAAGCAGGGTTACTATAATTATTCTTACGTTACACTGACAGATAAAAAGCAGGCTGGCGTGCAGCCTTCACTGGAAAACACGGAAGGAAATTATTGGGGCACGGAGAACAGCTATATGGTAATGGTTTATTTCCGCCCCTTCGGCGCCCGTGCCGATGAACTGGTTGGCTATACAAGGGTAAATTCTACATTTCAGCGGTAAGCACCAGACCGCCAGTAAACCTATTACAGAAAAGGGAAAGGGAGAGTGCCCGGTTGTCTGAAAAATGGTCAGCAAATACTTTAGTTTCTATCAAATTTCAACCCCTCGGTTTCCCTTCACACCCTTATCTTTGCGCCGGCAGGTCTTACACGACCAGCTCCTGCTGAACCCTCCCAGGGCCGGAAGGCAGCAAGAGTAGGTGGTTGAGCGGTGCGATGTAATAAGCCTGCCATTTTTTCTTTATTATCAATCCCTTTTATATATGAAATTTTTCGTTGACACGGCCAACCTGGCCCAGATCAAAGAAGCAAATGAGTTGGGTATCCTGGACGGGGTAACCACGAATCCTTCACTAATGGCCAAAGAAGGCATTAAAGGTGAAGCCGCAGTAATGAATCATTACAAGACCATTTGTGAAATGGTGGACGGCGATATCAGCGCTGAGGTCATCGCTACTGATTTTGAAGGCATTATTGAAGAGGGGAAGAAACTGGCCGCAATTCATCCGAATATCGTGGTGAAAGTGCCAATGATAAAAGACGGTATTAAAGCGATTAAATGGTTCACAGATAACGGTATTCGTACCAATTGCACCTTGGTATTTTCTGCCGGGCAGGCGATATTGGCAGCAAAGGCCGGAGCTACTTACCTGTCGCCTTTTATTGGCCGTATCGATGACAGCAACTGGGATGGCATAGAACTGATCTCTCAGATATCCCACATCTATTCTGTACAGGGATTCAAGACGGAAATACTGGCAGCGTCAATCCGCAATGCACTGCATATTGTTCGTTGTGCAGAAGCAGGGGCGGATGTGTGTACATGTCCCCTGGACTCCATCCTGGGCCTGCTGAAACATCCCCTGACTGATATTGGCCTGGCGAAGTTTTTGGAAGATGCTAAGAAGACAGCGTAATCGTATTACAACTATAAAAGATAAAAGCCCCTCGGTTCGGTGAGGGGCTTTTTTATTATCCCTTGTTCTTCGTCTTTTTGGGATTGGGGCTATTTAGAATTTGGTCCCGGGTGGGCAGATCGCCGTCCGGTTTGGTCTTTATCCAGATGGTCTTTTCTATTACTACAAAAGGGTTAGCTTTTAGCGCTGCTCTTATAGTTACTTTTTCTGGTACAAAATCAGCAGGGATTATAAGTTCATTTCCCTGGAAACTGGCCTCGTTACAGGTAAACTGTACTTCCTTGGACGTGAGCGGCATCCAGCGGCCGTTCGACATTTTTCCATCAACGTTAATATAATTGTGCTGCCCTTTTTTCAGGCTGTCCGTATACAGGTGAAAGTAAATGCTGTCAACTTTCTGTGCCCGGAGGCCGGAGAAGGAGAGGAGTACAATAAAAAAGAGTAAATGTTTTTTCATACTGCACATAAAAGTCGCAATTTTTTTGGAAAGGGTTGTGCAATAGGCTCCTTTTACTTCCTTTTAACATTAAGACATTTCAGTTATTTCTTTCTCAACTCCAGAAGGATGGTTTTTTCCTTGGCTATTTCTTCGCACAGCGCTTTGCCGGAAGTATTATCGCTGATGATGTAGATAGTACCTGCAGCATCTATCGTAATGCCCTCCAGGTTCAGGCTATAGTCATCGTTCTTGTACATATTAGATGTCTCTGTAAAGCTCTCTACCGGTATGTTCTTCAACGTAGTGGCAGACAGATTGCCTGCGGCATCTATGTCTATTGACTCAAGGAACTGTTGTCGTAATTTACCTTTTGAATAAGATTTTAAGCAAATTAGGCGATTGTTCGCTTCGTCCACACAAATATCAGAATAGCGCCATTGCGGATTTTCCAGTGGTAGTTCAATAGTAGATTCATAGGTAAGAACAATAGGAGAGTTCTCATTCCCCGCTTCAACCCTGTAAGTAAATACCTGGGAGCGGGTCATGTCTTCATTTCTTTCCCGGAGGATATAAAATTTATTATTCTTTTCGTTGGCAGCAATTCCTTCAGTACCATCACCGCTTTTTGTCTTGGGTGGCAGTGGTACTGTTGTTTGCACTTGTTTCAGATCACTGGTGGCCGGGTCCACTTCATATACAGCAGCTATGTTTTCGGATACCAGGTATAATTTTCCTTTGTAAGAAGTGAGGCCTTCCATCTCAAAATTCTGGGGTACCTGTATGTCGATAGTATGGGTAATAGATTTTGATGCAGGGTCAAAAGCGAAAATGGAAGGGCAGCGTTCGGAAGCAAAGTACAACTTGCCATCAAGATACTTCATGCCGGAAATGCAGACTTGTTTATTCATACTTTCCGGCAGGGCTACATTGCTGATGCCATATAAAGGAACCTGTTGGGGCTGGGCATTGATAATAGTAACAAAAAAACTAAGGAAGAGTAATAAAGAAAATGTCCGCATATTGAAAGTTTTGATCAGCCGCTTATTTGTATCAGCGACTAATAGATGTTTTGACGTTTGTTAAAGATAAAAGGTTGGCGTTAGATAATAAAGCCAAATTTCGATAAGTCCCTATGATACAGCAGGCTGGATCAAGTCCCATAGATTACCATAGAGGTCTGCAAAAACAGCCACCGTGCCATAGGGCTCTGTGGCGGGTTCCCGGACGATTGTAATATCATTGGCTAATAACTGCTGATAATCCCGCAGAAAATCATCCGTAAAAAGAAAAAATCCCACCCGTCCGCCGGTTTGGTTTCCCACTCTTGAGCGCTGTTCATCGGTAGCTGCTTTGGCAAGTAATAATTGGCAGCCATCAGACCCGGGGGGTGCAACCAATACCCATCTTTTGGTTGCAGAAAGAACAGTGTCTTCCACTAATCTGAAATTCAGTTTTTGGGTATAAAAAGTAATGGCCTCATCATAATCAGTAACCACCAGGCTGATATGGGCAATATGTTGTTTCATGTTTAGGATGTGCTTATTGATTGATATTAATGGGCTTTCAGCCATTCATCGTAAGTGATAACACCTAATGCTGGTTTTGCCTCACCTTCCAAAATGGCAATGAATTCCAGCACATTCCCATCCGGATCATTAAAATAGATGGCGATGGCGGGCATCCAGGCAAACACCATTGGTTCTTCCTTGCTGTTTTTCAGAAAATTATAAGGTTGCAGATTTCTTTCTTTTAAAAATGAAACGGCATCATTCAGCATAAAATCCACATCACACCGGAAAGCAAAATGCCTGGTTTCTAATTGATCCGCAGGTTTCTCCCAAAGGCCAAGCATGTAAGATTGGGGATTGCCGATCCACAAAAAAGCAATCCGTCTTCCCTCTTCTGTATGGGCAAGTTGCAAGCCCAATTTATGCTGATAAAAGTCAACAGCCTTTTCTAAAGAAGATACTGAAAGATGAGTTTCGTATAGTCCTTTGATCATAGTATCAGAATCCTTTTTTAGCATCTGGTTTTTCAGCAGGGGGCGCAGCATTCTTTACATACTTTTCCAGCCAGAGATATTGCTCGGCCAGTGTATGCAAAATGTTTTCTCTACCCTGGTAACCATGACTTTCATAGGGCAGGCTGATATATTTTGCCGTGCCTCCATTTCCTTTTATAGCATTAAACATCCGCTCACTTTGAATAGGATAAGTACCGGTGTTATTATCCATCTCACCATGCACCAGCAGGATAGGGGTTTTAATTTTATGAGCATAATTGAATGGACTCATCTCATTATAGAGCTGAGTAGCCTCCCAGTAGTTGCGGTCTTCATTTTGAAAACCAAATGGAGTTAGCGACCGGTTATAAGCACCGCTCCGGGCAATACCACCTTTAAAAAGAGTAGTATGGGCCAGCAGATTGGCTGTCATAAAGGCGCCATAACTATGCCCGCCAACAGCCACCCGGTTCTTATCACCCACACCCAATGAATCAAGTACATTGATAGCCGCTTCAGCATTCATGGTCAGTTGCTCAATGAAGTTATCATTCGGTTTTTTATCCTTGCTGGTTGCCACAATAGGCATTTCTGCATTATTCAGTACGGCATATCCTTGTGTAACGTAGTACACAGGTGAGCCCCAGTTCAGCAACGTGAACTTATGTTCGCTGCCCCTGATCTGTGCAGCATCGGCAGCAGAATTAAACTCGGCCGGATAAGCCCAGATGAAAACAGGCAGTTTGCCATCTCTTTTTGCATCATACCCCTTTGGCAGATAAAGATCGCCGGTAAGATCAACACCATCCGCTCTTTTATATTTTATCTTTTCCTTTACTACACCATCCAGTTGTGGATACGGGTTAGAGAATTGAGTGATCTGTCTGTCAGCGATACGCAGCCGCAGGTTTTTTATCCAGAAATTTGGGACTTCCTTTTCACTTTGCTTTTCAGTCAGTAACTGTAGTTTCTCCGCATTCAATACCGCCACCACATTTTCAAACCATCCTTCAGCGCAGCGCCAGAGAGTATCTGCTTTCTTCTTATGTATATCATAGGACAGGAGGAAAGGAAGGTCACCTTTAGGTGAACTGCCTGTTGGATTATTCAATAAAATTTTATTTCCGTTGTCAATCAGTTGCAGCACTTTTCTTCCAAATTGGTTAGTAGTGGTAACCGGGAAGCCGGGATTGCCATACGCATCAGTAGTATTCCGGGTAATGAGTTTTTCCAGGTCTTCGGTGATCGGGTTGAACCGGTCGTATTGAGTGATCTGTTTACCGGTCAATCCTTCCGATACAATTGCCACATTCGCATCGCCCCAGGTCGTGCCGCGATAGCGCATCTTTGTTTTAAACAATTGTTTGGGTTCACCGGTAAAAGGTGCGGACAATGCATATACGGCATCATGATATTCCACATTCTTTTTTATCAATCCGCTGTCGAGAGGCATACACCATACAGCGGTAGCCGGTTCATCATCTCTCCATTCAAAAGAACGGGGCGCAAAAAGTACATTGTCATTACCGCCTGGTGCAGTTTCGTTGGATGGAACATCAGCTAATTGCTTTATCAGTTTACCCGCCATATCAGTAATCATATAGTTGGAAGGGAAGCCGGAGAATGGCACGGTGTAAGAGAAAGGTTTTTTCAGGATGCGCACCAGCAGGAATTTTTTATCCGGAGAAATATCAAGCAGGCTGTAGAGGGCAGGAGCGCCAATTTTCGACTCCGCGCCATTTATATTTTTTACCAATTGCGTGGTAGCATAAAACTCGAACAATTGCTCATCATAAGGGCTTTTGATCAGGTCCTGGAAAGTAGGCCGGGGGGTCGCTTTGCCATAATTCTCCTGTGTGGCCGGTCCTTTGGGTACCGCTGGTTTGGGTGGCGCCGCAGTAGCAGGTTTGATGGCGGTGCGGTATAAGATCGTATTATCATCCAACCAGTTATAATTACCGGTGATGATGTTCAGAGCAGTTTTATTGATCTTCTTTGCTTTTTGAGTGGCCACATCAATCACATACAGATCAACCCGGTTAGAAGTGGTATGGGTAAAGGCGATCTTTTTATTAGAAGGGCTCCACTTGATATTCGTGGCAAACAGCGGAGCAGGTAATCCTGTAATTGCGAGGTCTTTACCGGACGCTATATTGCGAAGTAAAAACCCGTTGATAAATGTTTGCCTGCTCGGCGCAAAGTTGGCAGGATTGATACGAAGCCCGGCGATCTTTAGTTCAGGTCTTGCCAGTTCTTCCACGGAAGGGTAGCTGTTGCTTTCCATAAAAAGCATCCACTCCCCTTTATCATCGACACTTACATTGGGCGATTTTTTGGCCAGCAGCATATCCGCAATATCCTTAGGCGGTGTTTTGTAGCTGCCATCGTCCTGTGCGGAAACAGTATTGAAACCCAGGAAAATAAAAACGATAAGAATGAAAGGAAAGCGTTTCGTCGGCATGGTTGGAAATTTAATTGTACAAAGTAAACAGTAAACGCCGCAATTCAATGCCACGGCTGTAAAATTACAGAACAATTGCTGCCGGAGTAGATGTGGAGTGATGACCGGTTTATGAAATAGGATTTAAAAGTACATCTCCCAGTTCTGGCTTCTTTTTAAACACAGAATGGGCAAAAGGACAAAGCGGAATGATCTTGATCGCATTTGTCCGGGCATACTCCACCGCTGCATGTACCAGTTGGTAGCCTGCATTCTGACCACGCAGTTCATCACTTACTTCTGTATGATCTATGATCATTTTAGAAGAAGATGGCATGGTATAGGTCATTTCTGCCAGCCTGTTTTCTCCATTGGCAATAAAGAAGGAACCTTTGCCGCCGGTATGTTCGTGTTGTATAAGCATAGAGGGGCTATTTTATTTTTCTAAAATATTCTTCTGTAAATACCGGGTCCATTTGCTGGTAAAACTGTACCAGTAATTTCATTTTTTTTCTCACTTTGGGATACCGGTCCACCAGTTTCCAAAAACCGTCTGACGGGCTGAAAAGATTTTGTGCAAACGTATTCAGGTCATTTTCCAGGCTTGACTGGGAGTACTGTGTCAGAAACCCTTTTTTACAAAAATTGCTGTCGAGTTCCTGCGAAGAAGCATTATTCCGGATGGCGCCCACCCCATTTTCCGGATCATTGTAATCAAATCCCGGAGCATTAGCAGCGAGCCAGGATCGTGCATCCAGCCATTGCGGGTGCCTGCGGTAAAGAATACTGGAATACTCATGATGAAAAGTCTGCTCAAGATAAAGGTCTGTAAAACCCATATCCACCCCGTTGTTGGTCAGGAACAGGGCATCAGAAGAATTAGTGCCACCATAACCAACATCATAGAACTTTAATGATTTTAAGAAATAAACAGCGGTCAGTTCGTTCTTCAGTGCGGCAACCGGGTATTTTTGAATAGCCTTGATGACAATATCCAAACTTCTGCGGATCTCTTTTGTATCAATTTGCTCCCCGCTGGCATTGATTGGTGCAGGCTGCCAGGAACCGGGAAATATGGAACGGGAATAAGTAAAGCTGATCTTCACCCCACGTATCACAGTATCGGATGGGTTGCCCTGTGTGGCTCCGGACAAACTGCTCAAAAGAAAAAAAAGAAGTACAATTCTTTTCATTTAAAATGCTGATTGGAGGTGAGTAAACAGTAAATCTAAAAAGAATTTGTTCATCTTGTCTGTTTGCCTTTATATTTGTAGCGCAATGAAGAAACAATTTAACAATATATGGTGGTGGCATACAACTCTAAAGGGGCTGTAATGTCATAGCTGTATTTGTTTAACTATATTCAGGCCCCGACAGAAATGTTCGGGGTTTTTTAATTAACAGGAAATGAGGAAAATTGAAATAACCACTACTTGTAAAAGAATGCTGGCCGATGTATTCACCCCGGTAGGCATTTACCTGCGGCTGCGGGACCGGTTCCGGGATACCATCCTGCTCGAAAGCACTGACCACCATTCTTCCGAGAACAGCTATTCGTTCATTGGCATCAATGCGATAGGGGGTATAGAGATCACCTCAAAAGAGACGATTGAATCAAAGCTGCCCGGACAAAAGCCGGAAAAGACATCATTGAAAAACAATAGTGAAGTGCCGCAGCTGCTTTGGAACTTCATGCAAAAGTTTGACATCCAAAAAGGAGAAACAAAAGAAGAAAAATTTGCCCAGGGCTTATTCGGTTACACCACTTACGATGCCGTGCAATTTTTTGATACGGTGCAACTGCACACCCATAGAACACATGCAGTAGCCACCATTCCCCTGATGCGTTACAGACTATACCAGTACGTTATCGCCATTAATCATTTCAAAGACGAATTATTTATTTGTGAAAACAGGATTACAGGCATTGAAAGTGATGTCGCAGTAGTAGAGTCGATCATCAAAAGCAAAGATGTGCCCGTCTATCCATTTAGCCTGAAAGAGGAAGAAAGTGCTAACATGAGCAATGAGGACTATAAAGAAATGGTACAGAAAGGAATAGCCAGTTGCCTTCGCGGCGATGTATTCCAGATCGTATTAAGCAGGCGGTTTCAGCAAAAATTCATTGGCGATGAATTTAATGTGTACAGGGCGTTACGCAGCATCAACCCATCACCATATTTATTCTTCTTCGATTATGGTGATTATAAATTAATGGGTTCCTCCCCGGAAGCCCAGTTAGTGATCCAGGATGGTAAGGCAGTGGTGCATCCAATTGCAGGTACGTTTAAAAGAACAGGCGATGATGACGCCGATAAAGCAGCCGCGGAACAGTTGTTGAAAGATCCGAAAGAGAATGCCGAGCATGTGATGCTGGTGGATCTGGCACGAAATGATCTTAGCCGACTCTGTGAGGAGGTAACGGTGGCCCATTACCGGCAGGTACAATATTTTTCTCATGTTATACACCTAGTAAGTGAGGTGACGGGGAAAGTAAAAGAAGGAAGTAATCCTTTTGAACTGGTAGCCAAAACATTTCCGGCAGGTACACTCAGCGGCGCACCTAAATTCCGGGCAATGGAACTGATCGACTCCTGCGAACCCACTGCCAGGAGCTATTATGGAGGTGCTATAGGATTCATAGGTTTCGACGGCAGCTGCAATCATGCGATCATGATAAGAACTTTTTTGAGCAGCAATAACACCCTTACCTACCAGGCAGGTGCAGGGGTGGTGGCAGCCAGCAATCCTGAAAATGAGCTGCAGGAAGTGAACAACAAACTGGGAGCACTAAAAAAAGCCATTGCATTGGCAGAAAATATTTGATATGAAGATTTTAGTTTTTGATAATTATGATTCGTTTACGTACAATCTTGTCCACCTGGTGGAAAAGATAACACATACGAAAGTGGATGTTTATCGCAATGATCAGATTGCACTGGAAAAAGTGAAGGACTATGATAAAATAATTTTATCACCCGGTCCGGGCATCCCGGAAGAAGCAGGTTCGTTATTACCGCTCATAAAAGAGTATGCCGCCACTAAATCCATTCTGGGTGTTTGTTTAGGGCACCAGGCAATAGGGGAGGCATTTGGTGGAACGTTGACCAATCTTTCAACTGTTTACCATGGTGTGGCTATGCCAATTGAAGTAAAAAGTAAAAAATCAAAGTTCAATAACTCACTGTTCGAAGGGTTGCCCGATAGATTCGATGTTGGTCGTTATCATAGCTGGATCGTAAGTGAGGAAAACTTTCCTGACGAACTGGAAGTAACTGCCCGGGATGAGAACAATTACATTATGGCGCTGCAGCATAAACAATATGATGTGCAGGGAGTGCAGTTCCATCCGGAAAGTGTGCTGACGCCTATGGGAGAAGATATTTTAAGGAACTGGTTGAAGAATTAATTTGACAATTGAGAAATCTGAAAATGATATAATGAAGAAAATACTTCAATATTTATTTGAGCATAAGACGTTAAGTCGTGAAGCTGCAAAGGATGTATTAGTTAACATCGGTAAAGGTATTTACAATGAGCATGAAGTAACGGCTTTTATGACAGTGTACCTGATGCGCAGCATCACTATAGAAGAACTGCAGGGTTTCCGGGATGCACTGCTGGAGTTATGCGTGAAGGCAGATCTGAATGAGTATGATACAATTGACATTGTTGGTACAGGGGGAGATGGAAAAAATACATTCAATATTTCCACACTGGCCTGTTTCATAGTGGCAGGCGCCGGACAGAAAGTGGCCAAGCATGGTAACTACGGAGCATCCTCTGTCAGTGGTGCCAGTAATGTGATGGAGCAATTAGGGTATAAATTCAAAAGCGACAATTCAACATTAAAAAGAGAACTTGATGAGGCAGGCATTTGCTTTCTTCACGCCCCGCTTTTTCATCCCGCATTAAAAACAGTAGGGCCGATAAGAAAGAACCTCGCCATGCGTACCTTCTTTAATATGCTGGGACCAATGGCAAATCCTGCCAGTCCTTCCTGTCAATTGGTGGGAGTATATAGTTTAGAAATGGCAAGAATTTATAACTACCTCCTGCAGCTGAGCAATAAACCGTTTACCATCATACACAGCCTGGATGGGTATGATGAAATATCATTGACCAATGATACCAAGGTCATTACAAATGAAGGAGAACGGATCATGACACCGGAACAATTAGGCAAACGAATGGTGTCTGCACAGGATATAAGCGGAGGCTACAGTGTGGAAGAAGCAGCAAAGATATTTGCCACTATATTAAAAGGGGAAGGCACCTGGGCACAGAATGCCGTGGTGCTCGCCAATGCAGCAATGGCCTTACATTGCACCGGCAATTATAAAACTTATGAGGAAGCCTATGATGCAGCGGTTGAAAGTTTGGAGAGTGGGAAAGCAAACCAGGCACTTTCTACGCTTTTGAAAGTGTCATGATTTTTATTTTTTGAATTTTGATTAAATACGATGGATATTTTAGAAACAATTGTAACGGCGAAAAAAAAAGAAGTAGCAAAATTCAAACCGATGAGCAGTATCGAGCGGTTTGAAAAAGATGGTTTTTTCTGGCAGATCGCCAATCGGTCTCTGGTACAAAGCTTATTATTGCCCGCCAGCACCGGTATCATTGCGGAGTTCAAAAGAAAAAGCCCGAGTAAAGGCTGGTTTAAAACCAAGGAGCTGGAAGTGGAACCGGTGGTGGTATCGTACAACAAATCTGCGGCAGGCATTTCCATACTCACAGATGACGAGTTCTTTGGCGGCGACCTGGACGATCTGATTCAAACAAAAGTGGTAACGGATATACCGGTGCTGCGCAAAGATTTTATTATTGATAAATGGCAGATAGCCGAAGCAAAAGCATTTGGGGCAGATGTAATATTGCTTATTGCAGCCTGCTTATCGCCCAAAGAAGTAAGAGAATTTGCAGCCTATGCCAACAGCATCGGCCTCGAGTCAATACTCGAAGTACATAATGAAGAGGAACTCGGGCATTGCTGCGATGAAGTGAGTATGTTGGGAGTGAACAACCGAAATCTGAAGACCTTTGAAGTGGACATTAATACTTCGCTGCAACTGATTGATAAGATACCGGCTGGTAAACCGGCTATTGCGGAAAGTGGTATCAGCAGCATTGATACTATTGTAACTTTGCGGAACGCGGGGTTTAAAGGGTTCTTAATTGGTGAGAATTTTATGAAAGAGGATCAACCGGGAAAGGCATTTGAAGAATTTGTAGCTACGATGAAAGGTTAGCCACGGATTACACGGATTAACACGGATTTTTTTAATTGAGATACTATTATTAAAACTTAAAAAAAAATCATGGATGCACATATAGCAGAACTTAATCTGTGGAAATCTGTGTAATCCGTGGCAAAAGAAATATGAATATTAAAGTATGTGGCATCACCGAAATGAAACAACTGCAACAGCTCGACGGACTGGATATTGATTTTGCAGGATTGATATTTTACAAAGAATCGCCCCGCTACATTGGCGAAAAGATCTCCAAAAAAGAATTAAAAAGTGCTGACTTTGATTTAAAGAAAGTAGGAGTATTTGTGAACCCGGAGATGATTGATGTGTTAGATGCGATAGATGATTACGGCCTGGATGCCGTACAACTGCACGGTGATGAAAGCCCCGAAATGTGTGAAGACCTGAGCAGTGAAGTGGAAGTGATAAAAGCGTTCCGGGTTACCGACGGCACAGATATCGATATAATGGTAGCGCCGTATGATGCAGTATGTGACTATTATTTATTTGATACGGGTGGATTGAAAGAAAGTTTTGGTGGCACCGGCAAGCAATTTGACTGGACCATTTTAACCAAAGCCAAAATAGAAAAACCATTTTTCTTAAGTGGCGGCATTGGCCCTGATGATGCGCCAAAAGTAAAAGCGTTTAAGCATCCTGATTTTTTTGGAGTGGATATTAACAGCCTGTTTGAAAAAGAACCAGGAGTGAAGGATATGAGTAAAGTGCTGCATTTCAGGCAGGCGATGAAGAAGTGAAACCAAAAGGGAGAAAGAGAGAAAGGAAATTGTGCCTTAGGGTACT
>CALSAT010000048.1:0-14391 GCA_943372905.1 Bacteroides fragilis
GAGAAAACTCCCGCCGTCTCGCATAGAATTGGCTTTTCCCCACTACCCACTCGCCATTCCCCATTTTCTATTCCCCATTTCCCAATTGCTTATTGCCTTTTCCCACTAGCCACTCCCCACTCCCATTAGTCCCTCGATAATTGTATTCCAACTCTTCACTTTTCACTCTTAACTCTTCACTTCCCGCCTTTCCCCATAATTTGAGCCTGCAAACAAGGTTTGAGACAAGTATAGTTCGTCTCAAAACATCTTTTGCAGCGACTACCCTGCCGCAGTAATGCATTTTTGAGCTACAAATCAAAAATCTATGCGAATAGCTTATTTTCTTCCGTTCCTTTTCATCAGCTTCTCCCTGGTCGCCCAGCAAAAAGATACCACCGGGTTCAACAAAGAAAAAAAACTGGAGGAGGTCATTTTAAAAAATAAAAAGCCATTTGTAGAAATGCAGGTGGACAAGATCGTCCTGAATGTACAGAACGATATAGTGGCCTCCGGGGGCACTTTATTTGAAGTCCTCCAGCGGGCACCCGGAGTGTCCATTACCAACGACGAGGTCATTAACCTCGCCGGCAAAGCTGGTGTAAATGTGCTGATCGACGGCAGGCCCACACAAATGAGTGAGAAAGACCTCGCCAACTACCTCAAGGCCACACCCGGCTCCCTGGTAGATAAAGTGGAGATCATTATGAATCCATCCGCCAGGTACCCCGCACAGGGAAATGCCGGCATTATCAATATCCGCCTCAAAAAGAATACGATCAGGGGAACAAACGGAAACATCAGCACCGCATATAGCCAGGCCGTACATCCCAATATCAATTTTTCAGCCAATATCAATCACCGGCAGAATAAATGGAATTGGTTTGCCAACGCCTCCGCCCGCAGATCAAGACAAAATACAGATGGGGCCATCAACCGCTTTGTAAACAGCAACGGCACACTAAAAACATTTGAAAACACCACTGTTGACCAGGATGCATCCCGCAACATAAGCTTCACGGCCGGCGCAGATTATTTTATCGATAAAAAAAACACCTTCGGATTTATAATCAAGGGAAATGAGTACTGGAGCAAGCTGTACACACCCGGCAGCACACTCATCAAAACCAATGGCAATACAGACTCATCCCTGCAAACCATCAACGACAACCGCCAGCGAAACAGCCGCTATAACTATAACCTGAACTATAAATTTGAAGACACACTCGGCAATGAACTCAACCTCGATGCCGACTATACTTCTTTCAACAATAATAGTAATGGGCAGGTAAGCACAGACCTGCTCAACAAACAAAATATAAAATACGGCTACACCGCCAACGACCAGGACGTACTGACAACGATCAGGATATACAGCCTTAAAGCAGACTATAGCAAACAGCTCAAAAAAATAAAAGGGAAAATAGAGACTGGCTTAAAATGGAACACCATCCAAACCACCAATGATCTTACCGCCTTTGTATTCAACAACAACGGCATGCAGCCCGATACAGGCCGCACCAACCGGTTCAACTATACAGAAACAAATTATGCAGCATATGCCAGTTTCTCACAAAGCATAAAGAAGCTGGAATACCAGGCAGGCATACGGGCCGAACAATCCGTAATAAAAGGAAAAAGTGTGGACATAAAAAACACCACCCTCAACTATCCCGATACCACATACTTCAACCTATTTCCAACAATCTTTTTACGCTATACTGTCAACGACAGGAACTCGGTTGGCTTCTCCCTTGGCAGAAGGATCAACCGGCCCACCTATCAGGACCTGAACCCATTTGAATATATCTATGACAACTACAGCCGTGAAAGAGGCAATCCCTATTTACTGCCAGAGTTTAGTAACAATGCAGAGCTTACCTATTCATACCGCGGAGCATTAAACATTGGCCTCGGCTATAGTCACACAAAGAACTCCTTTCAAAGCATCACCACACAAAACGGGGAAGTAACCGAAGCCACCAACTACAACATAGGCTCAGAAGACCGGTTTTACCTCAACTTCAGCCTGGGTATGCCCTTTGCCAAATGGTGGGAGGGCTACTTCAACCTAAGCCCCTTTTACAAAGAGTTTAAAGGAGAAGTACCCGAAGGCAAACTGGATAATTCAGCCTGGGGTATGGGCTGGTACACCAGCCAGGCATTTTCCTTACCCCAAAAATGGAAAGTGCAGCTAAGCAGTTGGGGCAATATTGCCACCCGTGATGCTATGTCCCGTTCATCATGGCTCGGCAGTGTAGATGCTGGCGTCAGCAAACCGGTTTTCAAAGAGAAACTGAATATCAGAATATCAGTCACCGATATGTTCAATACCCAGCGCTGGAGACAGGAAGCCGCCTTCGGCAATGTGAATTATAATTATAACCGCAAATGGGAGAGCCGGAATATTCGTTTGCAGCTCACCTGGAAGTTTGGAAAAACAAACTATAAAGCAAGAAACCGGGAGCTGGGCGCCCAGGACGAAATAAACAGGATAAAATAATAACCCTAAAACAAAACACTCATGAAAAAGACATTCTTTCTGTTATTGGTAATAACAGCATCAGTCATTACTTCAAATGCACAACGGGGACCATTAACAGGTTCCGGAAAACTCATCACCAAAACATTTGATGACAAAGACTTTGACAAGATAGAATTAAAAGACCTGCCCGGTAAGGCAACCATCGAAACTGGCAAACCCTTTTCTATACAAATAGAGATCGACGATAACCTGGAGAAATTGTTATTGGTAAAAGCAGATAACGGAAAGCTGAAGATAAAATTTGATGGAAACGAAAACAACAAAATGTATATCGAGAATACGAATGTTTCAATAAGAATAACATTGCCTGAAATTTCCGTACTCGAACATCGGGGAAACAACCAGTTGCTGATGAATGGTATTACAGGAAGATATTTCCGTTTAGAGAAAACAGGAAACGGCGACGCAGTACTGAACGGAAGCATAGATAAACTGGACATTGAAAAAAGCGGCAATGGGGATGTAAATGCTTCGGAGCTAACCGCACGGGATGCAGAAATACGTTCGTCCGGAAATGGCGATGTGGTCGTGAATGCAGCAAAAACATTCAGTGCCACCGGATCGGGCAACGGGGATATAAAGAATACCGGCACCGCCCTGGCAACTTCGCAATCATCCAAATCAGGTAATGGCGACATCATCGATGCCAGCTACAAAGCAAAAGAGAATCCCTATCCAAATCATGAAAACGATAAAAAGATCATCACCCGAATCAGAAATAACACAGCCGAAAGAGTATCATTGAAAATAGTGTACCCCGTAAAAGGTAACTACGGTATAGAGGTGGCACCGGGAGATACAAGGCGGGAATACTTTCCTCTCGGCACCAAAATTTATAAAGAGGGCAAAAAGAAGGAATTGCTTTTTGAGATCACTCCCGAAAACAGGGATACAGTACTGGTGATTGAATAATGACAGCGGCCGTTTCTGTCATTGGAATAACTCCTGGTTATTTCATTTAATTTCTTCAAACACACCCGTCTGTTTATTTTTCCGCACATTATCCCAATTGAAGTAGCGGCCATTCATAGCTACATACACACCAGGAGGTAATGTTTGCGCAAAAGCTAAGGCACTGCCAAGGTTAAAAAGCCCGTCTGAACTACCGAATTTGATAGGGATCATAGCACCGGTAAGAACAATGGTTTTATCTTTTACTCTTGTAGCCAGGATTTTAGCAGTTTCACTCATCGTGTCCGTACCATGTGTGATGACGATCTTATTCTCCTCACAATTATTGCACTGGTGAATGATAAGTTCCCTGTCTTCCTCCGTCATTTCCAGGCTATCCACCATCATCAGGGTCCTTATTTCCACAGCCACCCGGCTCCGTCCCATTTCCAGCAGGTCGCTCATATGGGTGTCTTTAAAATAGAGCTCACCGTTCAGCTCATTATACTCTTTATCAAAAGTACCGCCGGTAATGAAGATGCGGATAGCCATAGATTTTCCTTTTACCGCATGAAGATATAGAATCAACCGGGTAAGGCAGAAGCACTGCAATTGACTTTATTCAATAAAAACACCCGTTCGTATGAAATCAGGAAAAAAGAGAGAAAGAAATTTTGCAGGCACTAATAAAATGCTACTTTAGCGCCACTTTAAACAAAAAAGGTCCTTCCGTAGAAACGGACTGACCTCTAACGATTGCTTGCCATATGAAATTCTTAAAGAGTAGTACTTGATTGCTGACTCTCGTTGCCAATTATCAGCTTTTGAAGATTATTGGCTTTAACTTTGACCTCTGACGTTTGCCTATTTCAACGATTGCTTGCCTTTGATCTAATCTTCTGACACAAAAGTAGTGAGCAGGGCCTTGTCGTTCAAAACAAATACGGCATCATTTCAGTATGCCTAACCGGACAGGGAGCTTGCAAAACCCTTGCTGGCAGAGGATTTTAGCAAAAACTCTTTATGATGCCCAACCGCCCGACGGACATATTGTTTCAGCTCATCAAATCGCTTGAAAAAGCCGAAAAAAGGCATTTTAAGCTCTACATAAAACGGAGTTCCGGCAACGAAGACCTGAAGATCGTCCGCCTTTTTGACGCCCTGGACAAATTGAAGGAATATGATGAAAAGGCCTTATTTAAGAAACTGGACGATGTGACAAAGCCCCAGTTGGCCAACCTGAAAACACATCTTTATAAACAACTGCTCGCCAGCCTTCGCCTGCTGAAAAGTACCGACAGCATGGACCTGCAGCTGAACGAACAGTTTGACTATGCCCATATCCTGTACAAAAAAGGGCTGTTCATGCAAAGCCTTCGGATAATAGACCGGGCTAAAGAGATAGCCAGGTCCAACCAGAAATTTAATTTCCTGCCACAGCTGATAGCTCTTGAAAAAAGAATTGAAGGCATACACATCACCCGCAACATACAGCACCGGGCCGAAACACTTTCTGCAGAAGCCAATGAAGTAAATGCATTGATAGATAAAGTAACAAGGCTGTCGAACCTGGTGCTGAAATTATTCAGCTGGTTTGTACAGCATGGTCATGCCCGTGATGAATATGATGAAAAAGATGTGCGCAAGTTCATGACACAGAACCTGCCCAGCGGTGCCTGGAAAGAGACCGGCTTTTATGAGCGGATGTATTTCTACCAGAGTTATACCTGGTATGCTTTTATCCGCCAGGACTTTTTGCAATACTACCGCTACGCTCAAAAACTGGTTGATCTTTTTGAAGAATTTCCTTTGATGAAAAGAGCGGAAACCAGTCATTACATCAAGTCCATTCACTATTTACAGAATGCACACTTTGACCTGCGCAACCACCGGGGATTCGAAAAAACCCTGCGGTATTTTGAGAAGGTAGCCCAAACAGACCGGGTAAAAGACCATGACAGTTTCCGGATGCAGGCATTTATTTATATCAGCCAGGCCCGCATCAACCAGCATTTTATGCAGGGTACTTTTAAAGAAGGGTTGTCTGTTATTCCCGCCATCGAAGAAGAATTGAAAGAATACAGTCTGTTTCTCGACAGCCACCGCATCCTGGTGCTTAACTATAAGTTTGCCATGATGTATTTCGGCAGTGGCGATTATAATACCTGTATCGATTACCTGCAAAAGATCATAAACGATAACAGTACCCTGCGGTACGATCTGCAATGCTACGCAAGAGTGGTACACCTGATGGCCCACTATGAACTGGGTAATGATATGCTGATGGAATCGCTCAGTAAATCCGTGTACCGCTTTATGGCCAGGATGAAAAACCTGACATCGGTAGAAGAAGCCATGTTTAAATTCCTTCGGCAATCAATTCCATTGTCTCCGCGGCAACTAAAGCCAGAATTTGAAAAACTGCTGGATACCATCAAGCACCTGGAGAATAACCGGTTTCAAACACGTTCCTTTGCTTATATTGATATCATATCCTGGGTGGAAGGGAAAGTGTATAATAAAACGATGAGTGCAGTGATACACGAGAAGTATTTGGGAAGCCGGCGGAAATAGTGACTGAGAAATTATTTTAATTCTATAAGAGTAATAATTTCGAAAGGCGCTCAACTTTTTTAATGAAAAGCTGTTTAAAAAAGTAAGATTTCCTGATGAAAGCAAAAATAAAAATATTAATAACGGAAGATGAAGCAGATGTGGCCTCATTTATCAGCCGAAGCCTCGAAGAGCTTGGCTATGAAACATTTGTGGCATACGACGGCGAAACGGGAATGCGCCTTGCCCAAAATCATAAGCCAGAGCTGATTATAGCTGATATAATAATGCCGGTAAAAAGCGGACTGCAATTTTGCAGGGAGTTGAGAACGGCCGGTAATGAAGTGCCTTTAATTCTGCTCACAGCCTTAGGGTCCACACAGGATATAGTAGCCGGCTTAGATGCTGGCGCTGATGATTATCTGCCAAAGCCATTTCAATTACCTGAACTATTGGCAAGAGTACGGGCTTTGCTCAGAAGAAAAGAATGTATGGACGATGTTAATTTTATACAAATTGATGACCTGCTAATTGACTTCAAAAAAAAAGAAGTTACCCGTGCAGAAAAAAATATTGAACTTACAGCGAAGGAATTCAGGCTATTGGAATTTTTGGCAAGAAACAGGGGTAAAGTAAAATCACGGGCAGATATCCTGCAGGAAGTCTGGGGTCTTGGATTCGACCCGGGTACCAATATAGTAGATGTGTACATAAATTACCTGCGCAATAAAATAGATAAACCATTCAACCGAAAATTATTTTATACAAAAGCAGGACAGGGATATTCTTTACAGGATCAATAAACTAGTACAGTGTTTTTATTGAAGCTAACTATACGTTCCAGGCTTTCCCTGTCATTCGCATTCTCTACTATTCTTATTTTGCTGAGTCTTTCTTTTTTTATTTACATGTTCACCCTGAACTTTCGTCGCAATGAATTCAGACACCGGCTTGAAAATAGAATGACAGAAGTTGATTCCCTGTTACGCAAAAACCCAAGATTTCCCGATATCACACTTGAGCATATCCCACCCGGCACATTGCCGGAAGAGAATACATATTATAAACAGGTAAAAGACAAAGTCAGTATTGCAGATAATGGAAAAACAATAGTACTTGCTGATATAGAACAACTGAAAGAGGTACCACAGTTATTTGTAGAAAAAGACAGGCGAAGCTATCTGCTGAAGTATGACGACCGCCTTCAGCAGGTGGTGATAGTATCGGCAATAGATGTTTTTGGATTTACCAAGATGCAGAACCTGAGAAAAGTGCTTTTAGCCGGTATTCTTATTGGCACACTGGCTATGGCCCTTATAAGCTGGTACCTGCCTTGGAGAGCGCTGAAACCAATCAGCAATAAGATAAAAAAAGCAAGACGCATTGGAGGGGAAAGCCTGAACATTCGGCTGGATGTAAAGAACGATTATGATGAATTAGGCGAACTGGCCATTACCTTCAATCAAATGCTGGATCGTATTGAAAAGGCATTTGAGTCACAAAAGAAATTTGTTAGTAACGCCAGTCATGAACTTCGCAATCCTGTTACGGCTATATCCGGGGATGCCCAATTTGCCCTGATGCGTGACCGCAATCCCGAAGAATACAGAGACACATTAAAAAGAATAAAGGATAAAAGCGAAGTACTAAAAAAAGTAATAGAACGGCTGCTGATCCTTTCAAAAATAGAGACGGATAAAAGTAATGCCGGGAAATCAGCAGTACGAATTGATGAACTGTTGATTGATACTATTGCTTCTGTTCAGGATAGTAACCCTGGCCTTAAAACCCCGCTGCTGCTGCATATAGAAGAAACCAGCCATGAAGCGTACCAGGTATACGGAGACCCGGTAATGATAAAAGTGGCCCTGTATAACATTATTGAAAACGCAGTAAAATATGGAGAAGAAAAACCAGTAGCAATCTCTCTCTGTACAGTTAAAAACCAATCAGTAATCAGGATAAAAGATGAGGGTAAAGGGATAGAGGAGGAAGAAAATGAAAAATTATTCCATCCTTTTTACCGGGAGGAAGGAATACGGCATATACAGGGAACAGGTATAGGCCTTTCACTGGTTAAAAATATTATAGATTGGCATGGATGGGGAATAAAACTTACTAATAATACCCCAAACGGAACGATAGTAGAAATCAGTTTTTTAAATGAATGAAAATAAAAAAGGCTTGTGCAGTAAAATACGCTACTAAGAGGGGATACGCAGCTATCAGATATAATCCCCTAATTTTTCTTTCAGCATTTTCTTTGTAAAATGTATACGGCTTTTAATAGTGCCCTCTGATTCATTCAGCAGCCATGCAATCTCTTTATATTTATAGCCTTCTGTTCGAAGAAGCAGCGGACTCGCAAAAACCTGGGGTAATTCCTTTATACAGGCAATGATCTCCTTTATGTTAGTAAATTCAGTTCCCCTGTTATAATCGGTATATAAACGGGAGTTATAAAAACCTGCATCACCTGTTTTTTGATCAATATTTTTTCTACGTTGTTCATACCTGTATTTATTGATAAAACAGTTTTTCATAATGGTAAAAAGCCAACCACGGATATTAGTGTGCTGAACATAACGCTGACTGTTTTTTAAAGCAAGAAACAAAGTATCCTGCACAAGGTCCTCCGCAGATTCCTTATCCTTTGTAAGCTTTTTGGCAGATAAGCTTAAGAAATCCTTTCGAGATTCAGCAATTATTAGCTCTTTTATATCTGTAGTGACCATAATCAACCTTTTGAATACAAACTCTTTCTTTCATCTCTCACAATTTCTGAAGCTTCTTCATAAAATTAATAAGGAACCGTGCTGCTTTCCACTACTTTATACATTTCTAATCGAATTCTAATCTGCTCTTAATGCAGGGCTAATAAAAAGGGACAACCAATTATAAAAAACAGTGTTATGAAAATAAATTAAGCGATTTATTCATCAGTACAGACAAACACAGAAACTACATTAACAACCCAATGTTACAAATACGCGGACCAGCCGAACACCGTATTAAGAAGTAGGCAGTAAACCCAATAATTAAAAAAATGAACAGCAAAAAAGTGATTTTCGGAGTACTGGTAGCTGCAAGTATTATGTCCTCTTGCAACCAGTCTAATCAGCAAGCAAAAGACCAAACAGACAAAACTGTACCACAAACAAACGAACAAGTGCAAAAAGTAATTAACGAGTTAGGGTTAGTATATGTTGAAGAAGATGCTCAAACCATTATTACGTATGACGAAGTAAATGCTGCCCAGCAGGCCTGGTGCGATGCGCTGGTAAAAATTGGCAAACTGAAAGAAGAAGGCGGTGACTACAAAGCTTTTGCAAATGAAGTGCTTTCCTCCGCATATAATTATGATAATGGTAAGGTTTTCTTTAAACCAACGCTTGCTTTTGGAGACCAAACTTTTAGAAATGATAAAAAAGGGGCATTGGCATATTTTATTGGTGGCGACCCAGATTACCCAAATGATAAGGGTTTTGCATTGACTCCTTGGGTAAAGGCAAGATATGATAATGCTGGTACAAAAAATGAAGGTATTCAAATTTATGGTTCAATTGCCATTACAATGGGTAATGTTTGGGTAACAGGTAAAGACGGTAAAGAAGTTATGGTAGATAAAACCTTGGTCTTCAAAAAAGGGAAAGATGGAAAACTCAGAATTATTGTTCATAAATCAGCGCTTCCATTTGCACCACCAGCCAAATAATTCACGAAAGGGGTTGAGGTCTGACCTCAACCCCTTTTATACACATAACTTTTTTGGAAAATTTGTGTTGCCGGGTAAATTCACACTTCACACCAACTATTAATGGAAGTGGGGAATAAAATATCACTGCTATGTACCTTAGTACAGAGAAGTTGATTTTTTTGATGAACTTGGTAAAACGCCTTAGTAGAAACAACAGCAATACGGACCCTTTGAGTAATTTTGAACTATGAAAAAAATAATAGTTTGTACAGTATTGGTATTGGTTTTTACCAACTACGGTTTTGGACAAAATACCCGTATAAAAGATAATAACTCGATTGGATGGAGGGCTACTTTTGGTACGTTCAACATTAATAAAAAATAGGGCCTGCATACTGAATACCAATGGCGGAGAGAAGATATAATAACTGACTGGCAGCAAAGCCTTACAAGAGTAGGGGTAAACTACAGGGTAAACCCTAAACTGGTGTTGAGAGCGGGCTATGCGTGGATAGAAACGTTCAATTATGGTGATATACGAATACAGGCAGCCGGCAAAACATTTACAGAACACCGTACCTACCAGATGGCCACCCTCTCGGACAAAGTAAATAATACGGAAATCAGTCATCGCTTTATGCTGGAACAGCGCTGGATAGGCCGCTACATCAATCCTGCAGCAGTAAAAGAGGATGATTTTTTTATGTAAACAGGCTGCGTTACATGTTCCGGATGCAAAGGCCGTTGATAAAAGCGAAAAAAGCGGGCCAGGAATTATATGTTGCCATATATGATGAGATATTGCTTGGATTCGACAAGAATGTATTTGATCAAAACCGGTAGGGTGTTTTGGTTGGATACCGGTTTAGCCCGGCTGTCAGAATAGAAGGAGGATACTTTAACCAGATAGTACAGTTATCAAGAGAGATAACCGGCTGTAATGTTTTTCAATATAATGCCGGGATTATTCTCAATACCTATTTTACATTTGATTTAGCCCACAAGGAAAAGAAGTAACACGACCTGATCTTGAAGGCCCTTTTCTTTAAATGAATTGATGATGAACCCTCTAAAAAACCTAACTGGCACTACTTTTTTTTAGTTAATTTTCAGGATGAAAAAAATTGTTTTTCTCCTGTTGTTTATAACCATCAAAGCCTCCGCACAGATCAATCCTGCTAATATTACTATTGCCAGAGACAGTTTTGGCGTGCCGCACATCTTTGCACCCACCGATCCGGAAGTAGCTTACGGCATTGCCTGGGCACATGCCGAAGATGATTTTGAAACCCTGCAATTAGTAGTGCTGAGTGGTAAGGCCAAACTTGGAACAGGCTTGGGTAAGAAGGGTGCTGAAGGAGATTATGTGATCAACCTGCTGCGGGTACGCAAAACAGTAGAAGAACAATGGCATACCCTGAGGCCCGATTTTATTGCATTGATAAAAGGATATGTGACCGGACTCAATGCTTATGCTGCTGCACATCCGGGAGAAGTAAAATACAAGCAGGCTTTTCCTTTTAATGAAAAAGAATACATGACAGCGGTGGTATTTTCCATCAGTCTTTTTTGCGGAGTGGACCAGGTACTGCCGCAAATACTCGGCGGCAAGGTGGCTACCATTCCGGGTTTTCATACCGATGGTTCCAATGCCTTCACCATGAATTCTATCAAAACAACTACCGGGGAATCCTTCCTGGCCGTAAATGCCCACCAGCCCAATACCGGTCCTGTGGCTTTTTATGAAGCCCATTTACAAAGTGAGCAGGGCTGGAATATGCTGGGCGGATTATTTCCGGGGGGTTGTCTCATCTTTCACGGCACGAATGAAAACCTGGGCTGGGCGCATACGGTGAATTACCAGGATAAAATAGATGTATATCAACTGGAAATGAACCCGGCTAATAAGAACCAATACAAATTTGACGGGCAATGGGTGAACCTGGAAGAAGATAAAGCAAAGCTGAAAGTAAAAGGCATACCTGTGACCATTGGGAAAAAAATATGGTGGAGTAAATATGGTGCCACTGTGAAAACAGACAAGGGTGTTTTCTCCATGCGGGTACCCGCCACCATGGACATCAAAGCGCTGGAACAGTGGTACCGGATGAATAAGGCAAAAAACTTCACAGAGTTTTATAAAGCCCTCAGCATGACCAGCTTGCCCATGTTCAATATTACCTATGCCGACAGGTACGATACTATCTTTTATATCAGTAATGGAAAAATGCCTCGACGAAATCCCGACCCGCAGTATAACTGGAAAAGCACTTTGCCTGGAAATACATCGGCCACCTTGTGGACGGAATTTAAATCGGTGAGTGAACTGCCGCAATATGTAAACCCACCATCAGGTTATTTATTCAATACCAACCACTCTCCCTTTTTAGCAACAGATGTAAAGTATAATCTTGACAGAACAAAGTTTGATAAGAACGATGGCTACGAGACCTATCACAACAACCGCAGCCAGCGGGTCACCGAATTGATCAATGGAGATAAAGTGGATTACAACAGGTTCAAACAGATCAAGTTTGATCAGCAACTACCCCGTGAATTAAAATACATTTATGGCATCGACAGCATGTTTAGCATGAATGCCGATGCAAACCCGGATTTGAAAAGTATCATCTCAACCTTCCAGGCCTGGGACAGAAAAGCTGCTAAAGAAAGCAAAGGAGCTGCAATATTTCTGCTCGTTTATCATTTCCTGGCCGATAAACTAAAAGGATCGGCACCGCGGCAAATAACCCGAACCGAAGCGGCGGAAACCTACCAATATGTGTATAACCACATGATGAAGTACTTTGGAAGAACGGACCTCACACTCGGCGATATTCAAAAATTGGTGCGGGGAGAGGATGTCCGCCCGGCCTGGGGCTTCCCCGATGTACTCACACCGTCTTTTACAGAGACATACAAAGACGGCATGCGAAAAGTTACCGGCGGCGATGCGTATATCTGTTTTGTCCGCTATCCTAAAAACGGTGGCTTGCCCCAAATTGAATCGGTAAACACATTTGGAGCTTCCATGCATCCCAACTCACCGCATTTTAAAGACCAGATGACGATGTTCCAGGCACAGCAAACCAAACCGATGACATTGGATAAGGCCGAAGTATTACGAACAGCGAAAAGAGTATATCATCCTTTCAAGCTTATTGTTCGTTAATACAGATAATGACTGGTTTATGGCAGGAATACTGCAATGTAGTGGTAACTTACAAGAAACATTGCAACCAGTATGCTTTCATCGTCAACCATTAAGCTGTTGCGGATCCCGTTTTCAATTTTTTTATCGCCCTTATATTTTTTTGCTTTATCACAAGTGCCAGCCATCAATTGGTGGAAGGCAGTACTAATATTCATTATCCTTCACTTTTTAATTTATCCAGCCAGCAACGGATACAACAGCTATATGGACAGGGATACGGAAAGCATCGGCGGAATTGAAAAGCCGCCACCACCCTCCCGACAACTTTATTTGCTTTCAATTGTATTGGATATACTAGCAATCTTGCTGAGTGCATTGATACACTTGCTATTCCCTCTTTTCATGCTTGTATATATTGGCGCTTCTAAAGCCTACAGTTACCGGGGTATCCGGCTAAAGAAATTCCCCATCATCGGTTACCTCACTGTAATTATTTTCCAGGGGGCTTTAACATTTGGATTGGTGTATTACGGAAGCAATATAGATGCCCGATTATTCATCCCCTGGCAAGGAATGTTGATATGTGCCTTACTGATAGGTGGTTTTTACCCGCTTACACAAATTTATCAGCATAAACAAGACTTGGACGATGGAGTAAGGACGATCAGTTATAAGCTTGGTTATACCGGTACTTTTATTTTCTGCGCAGGGATCTATTTGCTGGCCTGGATATTCATGGCACAGTTTTTTATCAATAAGCAAGAGACAGATAAATTATTGGTCGTCAGCATCTTTTTTCTACCCATCATCGTTTATTTCGTACAATGGTTCTTTAAGGTTAGAAAAGATGCGGCGGCGGCTAATTTCAGCAATACCATGAAAATGAATTGGCTGGCTGCTATCTGTACGAATATTGCATTCATCATTTTATTAACGTGGAGGTGGTTTGAGTAAAATAATATCAATAGGGACGGCCGTTCCGGCATTTAAGCATAGACAAGAAGACATACTGGATTTTATGCAGCGGGTCTATGCACTGAATGAGACAGATAAAAGAAAATTAAGGTTCTTATACAAGCAGGGAGGTATTGATACCCGCTATTCAGTTATCCCGGATTATAGTTTACCTGCCGGACAATGGCATTTCTACAGCCCATCAGAAAACCTTGAGCCTTTCCCAGGATTGGAACAACGGATGAAATGGTTTCAGACGGAAGCTGCTTCCTTATCATTGCAAGCCATCCATAAATGTGTAGAAAAATTTCCTGAAAAGAAGATCACCTATCTCATTACAGCGAGTTGCACAGGCATGAGTGCGCCAGGACTCGATTTGGAATTACTTGAGTTGTTGCAATTGCCCGCTACTACTTTTCGCACCTCGGTAAATTTTATGGGCTGCTATGCGGCTATTCATGCGTTGAAAATAGCAGATGCATTTTGTAAAGCAGATAAGAATGCCAACGTACTTATTGTTTGTACCGAACTATGCACCCTTCATTTTCAAAAAGAAAATACGATTGATAATATTACCAGCAGTATGCTATTTGCAGACGGATCAGCCGCGGTATTGAT
>CALSAT010000049.1:0-14313 GCA_943372905.1 Bacteroides fragilis
AAATGCTGCGATGTTATTTAACAGCGAAGGAATGTACAGGGGAATGAGGGGTAGTGACGGACTAAATGATGTGGCAATTTATAAATGATAGGACTAAAGAAAATAACAAACACTACATGATCAAATACGCTATAATAGTTGCAGGTGGGGCTGGTGTAAGAATGGGAGGAAGTTTGCCGAAACAGTTTATTTTATTAAAAGGGAAACCAGTACTCTACTATACGCTCAAAACATTTCTTGAAGCCTATGATGATATGCAGGTGATACTGGTGCTGCCGGTTGATTATACCGATATGGGCCAGGAGATCATTGATGCTTTTTTTGATAAAAGCAGAATTCGTCTTACTGCCGGAGGAGATACCCGGTTTCAATCAGTAAAAAACGGACTGGCGTTGGTGGAAGAAGAATCGGTGATCTTTGTGCATGACGGGGTGCGGTGCCTGCTTACGGCAGAACTTATCAGGCGTTGCTATTCCCAGGCAGCGGAGACAGGCACAGCCATTCCTGCTGTTGCATCTAATGATAGTATTCGTCTGTTAAATGAAGAAGGTAATACAGCCTACGACAGAAATAAAGTGATGCTGATACAAACTCCACAAACCTTTCATAGTAAGATACTGTTGCCTGCTTTCCAGATCGATTATAAAGATAAGTTCACTGATGAGGCGACCGTAGCAGAAGCCTATGGTATGAAAGTGTCTTTAGTGCAAGGGGAAGAAACTAATATTAAGATTACGAGACCGATAGACCTGCTTATTGCAGAACGGATATTTGAGACGAGGGCTACAAGCTAAACAGGGGGAGTGTTTTTTACCCTATTTTTTCAACCATTTCAGATAAAAAGGCAGATCATTGATTTTTAAAGCAGGATAAGCTTCCAGTGCTGCACCAAAGCTGCTGTAAAAAGTTGCCAGGCCGGGTATGTCAGATCCTTCAAAATCAAGCAGCAGGTTTGTCCCGGCATGGTCTTTAATAAAAGTATCGATCAACGCATGAGAGGCACCGGTGTTTTTACTTTCAGGATGATTGCCTACCAGGATATAATAAGCCCTGCTGTGGGAAAAGAAGAATATACAGGACGCAAGCAGTTCGTTATTTTGTGCGGATACTATACCATAGGTTGTGGACATTTGCTTTAGATAAAGGGAATGGTACAGCTTTCTGAACCGATCCACATTTTCACCAGCGGCATTTCCCTGTGTCCGCATTTGTTGTACAGCAAGGCTGATGACCTTTTCTGCATCAAAATTCGTGACAGTGGTGCAGCCAAGTTGTGCTGCTTTTTTAATATTCCGTTGCAGGTTTTCACTATAGTTCCCGTACAGGTGCCCGTATGAGTGGTTTAGGTCCAGTACATAATTCTTGCGAAGAATGGATGACCCTGGAAGTCCGGGGGTATTCCTGCTGTTAAGTAAGATATCAATATATCGGAAGGAATCTCTTGCTTTTTGCAGAAAATGGATAACCAGTTCTTCTGTAATGTGTTTACCAAATATTCCAAGCTGGGCAGTAAGGAAGGGTTGATATAAATACCGAATCCCGTATTTCTTATTCCAGGTAAGGGGCATTACTGTTTCGTAATCATTCAGCACCAGGGCATCCCAATGATCACACATTGCATCAAGATAAAAAGAATAGGAATAGATCAGCCCATTCTCCGCATTAGCGATACATTCATCCCACTTTTTTTTATCTATTTCTTTATTAGGGAGATATTGTATGTTCAAAGGCTCATTCATCAGAAATCAAGATTGCGGTCTATTTTTCTGAAACTGAAATTGGAAATATCAATAGAGAACGAGATGGTTTTCCAAAAACGACCTTTCTTGTCAATAGTGGATTGTATATAATCTTTATACACCTTGCTGTAGATTAGCGGTATGTAGATATTTACAGTCTCTTTCAATAAAGGAATATGAATACCGGCATCAAAAATAAAATGGTCCAGCCCGGAATTCTGTTTCCATGTTTCAGCATAAGTGCCAATATCAAAGAATAGTTTTAAAGGTATTTTTACAGGTAATATACTTAGCGGGTTTATCGAAGCTGGAATGGTAGTGCTGAAATTAGCCGCTATCAGCCAGTCATCAGTTTTGCCTACTTTGTCTGCCAGCAGGTCTGTTCTAACTTTAAAGCCTCCATCTCTCACCATTATTTGCTGGCTGGTAAATCCTTCAAATTTATTGCGGCCAATAAAATAATCACTGTATGTGTAATCCTCATAGCCATTAGCTCCGGTCATGTTGAGATGATAACGGTCGGTGGCAAATTGTTTAGTGATCGTTTTAGAGGTACTGTAAAAGAACTTGCCGGCAAATAAACGAACATCAAGCCCGCCTTCTTTTGGATAGTTGAAGAAATATTTACCAGTGAAAGCTGTACGGACAAAGTCTTTGCCCTGTTCAATCTTTAGTTCGCCCCGATAAGGATACAATACCCGGTTGTTTTCAATTACAAATTGTAACTGATTCAATGTCCTGTTGTTGCTTTCGGTCCTGTATTTGGTGGAGATAGTGGTGTCAATACCCGAAATGACCGTGTCGCGGAAAAAACGTAAACCGTCTTCATTAATAAGAAAGCTTTTGAACTGGATATACCGCAGAAAGCTGCTGCGTGGAGTCTTTTGCTTTAATGTAAAACGAATACCAGGTACAATTTTCCTGAAACCAAGAAAGTTCTTGTTGCCGTCTGTGTCAGTAAATTGATCTGCAGTAAAAGATGCTCCGCTTACATTCAAGTCAATTTTTCTAAACACACCTAACGGGAAAAAACTAAGATTGGCGAAACCAATGCCAGTGAATTCTTTTGAACCGGTGGCATACATGGGAGCAATAAAAAACTGAAAACGATTGGGTGGCAGCCGCAAATTAGTAATACCCACGCCAACCATAAATTTATCGTAGCTATTGGCGCCAAAAACGGGCAGGAAAGTGATAACAGAATTCTTATCAGCATTTCCACCCAGGACGGTGCTGGTAAATGCACTAATCGGTTCCTGTACCCTGATACCCTTTTTTACCACATCAGGCAGATTTCCTTTTTTAGTTAATAAGGAGAAAGCTGAGTCAAGATTTCTTTCACTGACTGATTCCAGCACTTTCTTCAGGTCTTCCGGTTGCGGATGTTTGAATTGCCATTGCCGGTAATATTCCTGCATGGCTTTATTGAATGTTTCAGTACCCAGGTAAGACTCCAGCCACGTCATCCATTGCTGGGTTTTAAAATAAGCGACTAATCCATAATTGGCTTCGGTAAAATTTTCTGATGAAGTCTCTATTGGCTGGTCTTTTCTTTCGGAGGTAAAGGTTTCTAATAAGGTTTGAGTGGAGCGGTTGTTATGGTGATGATCTTTAGTTTGCCGGTATTTGTCCTCATAGTAGGAGTTGATCCCTTCATCCATCCAGGGGTGTTTACGTTCATTACTGCCGAGGATGCCATAGAACCAATTGTGCCCAATCTCATGAGCTATCACATAGTCCAGACTGCTGCTGCTTTTGGTTGGAGCGATCACCGTTATGGTTGGGTATTCCATTCCGCCGCCAAAACTTTTGGGGCCCTGTACAGCCTGTACAATTGAATAAGGATATTCGCCCACTAACCCGGAGTAGTGGCGCACAGCATCTTTACTATAGCCAACACTTTTATCCCAGGTGGCCTTTTCCTCTGGCGTATAATAAGTATATACATCAATGATCTTACCGGAAGCAAGTTTGCAGGTGTCATAATTCACCACAAACCGTTTGTCAGCAAACCAGGCAAAGTCGTGAATATTGTTCAGTTTGTATTGCAGTGTTTTACTTTCTGTGGCTGACTCAGGAAATAACTGGTACGTTGTTTTATACTGACCACCAGCATTTTTTTCTTTTTGCCTAATAGGTTCCCAGGTATAATCAGATCTTGATTTAAGCCATTCTTTTTCAGCGGTATTTTGTAATTCACCTGTGGCGGCTACTACATAGTTTTTAGGTAAACTGATGGTCACATCAAAACTGCCAAACTCACTGTAGAATTCCCCCTGGTCAAGATAGGTCATAGGGTGCCAACCATTTTTATCATACACAGCGGGTTTGGGATACCATTGTGTTACCTGGTAGCTCTGCCCATCGTGTCCGCCGCGGGAAAAGTTATAAGGCAGCTTTACATGAAAAGGGGTAGTGATTGTTATTTTTTGACCGGGTGGCAATGGTGCCGGTAAAATGAGCTTTACAATATCAATATGCTCGGGATGGTCTTCCGTCTGGGCTGTAATATTATTCACCTTAAAATCAAGCCGGTTAATATAGCCCTTGTCCTCCCTAGACGAGAAATAAAACTTAGTACTGCCATTTTCAAGTTGCTGATCAGTAAAAGCTGTTTTATCATTCTTATAGGCATTAGGCCAGAGATGAAACCAGATGAATTTCAAAGTGTCTGGTGAGTTGTTACTATATTCCAGTTTTTCAAAACCGGTAAGTGTATGTTCTTTATCATTCAGAGACACATCAATGGTATAGTTGACCTGCTGTTGCCAGTATTGGGAAGAAGCTATTAAACAGGAGCTTTGTGCTATAAACAGTAAGAGGATGAATTTTCTCAAAAGGCTGGAATTTTCTCAAAAATAAAGCTAAATCTGCTCCCGATTACTATCTAGCTGTTTACCCGCATATTTTGTTTTGTTCCTGTGCTGCGGATAATACGTCAGGCTATTCTGTGGTACAGTAAATGCCTGAGACGGTATCCTATTTTCAGACAGTTGGGAAGGCAAACTATGAAAACTTATAAAAGAATAAGATTCCTGAGTTGTTATGGCTACTACCATCTGGCCGGAAACATGCCGGAGTAGGTGTGTACCGGGTGTGCATGGAACTGGAAACGGGTGTAGAGATGCTCTGGAATGGCTTAAAGACCCGTGAAGGTCTCGTGAAGGTCTCGTGAAGGTCCTGTGAGGGTCTTGTGAAGGTCCCGTGAATTATGAGGGAGATATTGAGTTTTATGAGGAGTGATTAATGGTGGATTGGCCGGTATGTTTGCTATTGGGTAAGTCCAACTTTTCTACTTCCCTTTTCCTTTAAAAATGATCCTTAATGTATGCAGCATGATCTTGAAGTCCAGTGCGAGAGAAATATTTTCAATATAAAGCAGATCGAACTTGCTTCGTTCCACCATTTCATCCACATTTTCTGCATAGCCAAACTGTACCATGCCCCAGCTTGATAATCCCGGTTTTACCTTCAGCAGGTATTTATAATAGGGATTGCGGGCCATTACCTGGTCTATATAAAAACGGCGCTCTGGCCGGGGCCCTACCAGGCTCATTTCCCCGATAAGGATATTCCAGAGTTGCGGGAGCTCGTCAATTCTCCACTTGCGCATCACTTTTCCCCAACGGGTAATGCGGGAATCATTTTCAGATGACAGGGCTGGGCCATTCTTTTCCGCTTCATGTATCATAGAGCGGAATTTATACATCATAAACGGTTTGCCTTTATAGCCAATTCGTTCCTGTTTATAAAATACAGGGCCGCTGGAAGAAAGCTTAGTACGAATAGCTGCATATATCATCAAAGGAAGGAGCAGAACAGAGGCAAGAAAAGCCACCGAAATATCAATCAGCCGTTTGATGTTTTGCTGCCAATCCAGCATCAGGCCGGTCTGAAGGTCTATGAGGGCAGCGCCCATCACACTGCTTGTTTTTACCGAACCGGCGAGAATGTCGAGAGTGTCTGGTTGGATCTTTATTTCGACGTCTTTTTCACTCAGCCGGCTGATCATTTTTTCAAGCAGCGGCAATTCTGTTTTTTCAATGGCCAATACTACCAGTTTTATGTCGTTGGCATCAATGATATTTTCCAGTTGGTCAAATGTGCCAAGTTTTGGCAGCAGTTTATCTATACTGTGTTTGCCATTATTATCGGGGGTAATAAAACCGGTGTAGCGGTAGCCTCCGTCCAGCAGATTTTTTTCTGTTTCCTTAAAGATACGGATCGCATTATCCTGGCTTCCCGCCATCAGTGTGTTGAACCGGACCTTGCCATTAAGCAGTTGTCTTTTCACCACATTCAAAATGATCCACCGCCCAAGAAAAGTGAACGTGAAGTGAATGGCAAGTAAAGAAGCAAAGGCAATGTAAAAATAAGAAGTGCCTTTGGCAGGATCATTAAAAACAAAGACAAGGAAAAGAATTATACTGCCAAAAAGGCTGGTGACAAATGTGAGAGTGAACTCCGCAAACCTTGATTTTTTGTAAAGATGATTGTAGGTGCCGGCAATGGTATATAGCACCAGCCAACCTACCGGAACGAGCAGAAAGATATACAATAAAGATTCATAGCTGATGGGGTAGGCCCCTTTATCCTGTTGCAGGTCTGTTCGCAGAAAATAAAAACAAAGCCATGCCAGTGCTGCAGTAATAAAGTCGCTTACCACATACCAGGCTACTGATATTTTCTTGGCGGAATTCATCAGCGGGCAATAACATTGTTTCCGATTTTTTCCAGTATTTGATGGGCTACATCCATGGCCATCAGGCCATCCATTTCAGACACTATGGTTTTCGTATTATTCAGGATGGCATCTTTAAAGGCAGATAATTCCATCTTGATGGCATTTACCTCCGGCACGACAGGGTTGGCCATGGCAATTGTCTTTTTACCCGAAGGGGTTTCAATATCAAAGGCAAATACATTAGAGTCCTGCGGTTCTTTCAGTTTAATGATTTCAGTTTTCTTATTCAGGAAGTCGATGCCGATATAAGAGTCTTTTTGAAAGAGCCTGATCTTCCGCATTTTCTTCATGGAAATACGGCTGCTGGTCAAATTGGCCACGCAGCCATTATGAAATTCAATGCGGACGTTGGCAATGTCTGGGGTCTCCGTCATTACCCCAACACCGCTGGCGGATATGCTTTTTACATCACTTTTTACAATACTTAAGATAATATCAATATCGTGTATCATCAGGTCCAGTATCACACTTACTTCTGTTCCGCGGGGATTGAATTGTGCCAGCCGGTGCACTTCAATGAACATGGGATTTAGCGGCATATCCTTTATGGCCAGAAAGGCCGGGTTAAACCGCTCCACATGGCCTACCTGGAACTTGATACCGGATTCTTTGGCCAGTTTCACCAGCTGCCGGGCCTCTTCCATGGTGTTGGCCAATGGTTTTTCCACAAACACATGCTTGCCCTTTTTAATGGCTTTTTCACACCATTCAAAATGAAAATTGGTAGGCGCTACCACATCAATGGCATCGCAGGCATCCATCAGGCTGTCTGCATCCAGGAAACGGGGAAGCTGGTATTTGTCTGAGACCTCGCTGGCTGTGTCATCATGAGGATCATAAAAGCCTACGATCTCAACGCCGGCAATTTCTTTCCAGTTATTCAAATGGAATTTTCCCAGGTGACCTACCCCAAAAACACCAACCTTGAGCATAATAATTAATTAATACTCAAAGATAAAGATTGGCAAACGGAGATGCCAAGGAGTTATAAACAACATGTTAGCTTGTTATAATACCTGTGAGTGGCTAACGTAAGAAGGATGATAGATAAACAGGCAGGTGCCATTCTTTATGGTATTGATAATGGGTTTACTTACCTGTGGCGGCACTGCGGGGCAACCCTGGCTGCGACCGATATAGCCTTGTGCATTGGCCAGCTCATTCGACACATATTCTGCCCCGTGCATTACAATGCCCCTGTTAAACGCATTGTCGTTAATACCTCTTTCCAAGCCGGCCAGTTTCAGTGAATAGCCATTTTTACCTTCGTATGTTTCCCGGGTAATGTAAAAGCCGGGGCTGCTTTTGTAAGACTCTCCCTGGTTGGAAAAAGAAGTGGCCCATTCTCTGCCGGTATTTCTGCCATGGGCAACCAATGTATTGAAAAGGATCTTATAGTTTTTCAGGTCCAGCACAAATAACCGTTTCTGGTTGCTTGGCAGGCTGAAATCTACAATTGAGATGATGGAGTCGTTCAGTAATTTTCCTTCCTCTACCAGTTTGTTCAGCCCTTTTTTGGCGAATTCAAAGGCCTCCTGGCTCAATCCCCTGAGATTCAGGTGGAGGCTGTCATATACAGACTTCAAACCGGGAATGTGGTATTGAAGTGAATCAGTGGTTTTTTTTTCAGCCGAATCGGCCGGGGGATGGAAGAATAATTTGTTATTACCGCTGGCGGACTTTGCAAAAGCGAAAGGCAGGTGCAATAATCCTATGACAATAGATGATACGATAAGGTAAACCCCTTTGAACTTCTTTTTCATTGCTACTTTGTTTTTCACAGTTTGCCCGGGGGCAAGCCATAACCAGGAATACTTGTTAACGCAGGGTTTCGGGATTTCTTATCTCAAAGGCAGGTTAATTCCGTAAATCGTAATCAAAAAAAATGCCCGGAGAAAAATTTCAACGGGCAGTTTTTTGGATTTCTTTCAGATTGATTAAATACTTGTTCTGAATCAATCTTTGTTTTGGTTTGCGGACCGGACGGGACTCGAACCCGCGACCTCCGCCGTGACAGGGCGGCATTCTAACCAACTGAACTACCGATCCGTTCCTTGAATACGAACCCTTTCAGGTATCATTTTTCAGGACGGCAAAGATAGCCCTGCAATCTTTTTCAGCCAAATGTTTTTCTATTATTTATCCACTGACAATCAACCTTTCCCGATATAAATCCGCATTATCATTTAATCCTTAATTTAGCCGCTCATTTTACAGCCTATGCCATCCGATGCCAACAGACAGTTTCTCGACTTCGAAAAGCCTATCAAAGACCTGATAGACGAGATCGCCAGTATGAAACATCGCCAGGAAAAGACCAAACTCGACCTGAGCGACCCCATCAAAAAACTGGAAGAAGGAATCCTCGAAAAAAGGAAGGAGATCACCGAAAATCTCAGCAGTTGGCAACGGGTGCAATTGAGCCGTCATCCTGACAGGCCCTATACCCTCAAGTATATCGACAAAATGACCGAGAACTTTGTGGAGCTATATGGCGACCGCAATGTAAAAGACGACAAGGCCATGGTAGGCGGCTTTGCCTCCTTAGATGGCGAAACAGTAATGATCATCGGGCAGCAAAAAGGGATCAACACCAAAATGCGCCAACTGCGGAATTTTGGCATGGCCAACCCCGAAGGATACAGAAAGGCACTGCGACTGATGAAACTGGCGGAGAAGTTCAATAAACCTGTTATTACATTAATAGACACACCCGGCGCTTTCCCCGGCCTCGAAGCAGAAGAAAGAGGCCAGGGAGAAGCCATTGCAAGGAACATATATGAAATGATACGGTTGAAGGTACCCGTCATCTGTGTTATCATCGGCGAAGGCGCCAGCGGGGGCGCATTAGGGATAGGCGTAGGCGATAAGGTCTTTATGATGGAGAATACCTGGTACACCGTTATCAGCCCCGAAAGCTGTTCTTCTATACTGTGGCGCAGCTGGGATAAGAAAGAAGTAGCCGCTGAGCAATTACGGCTGACTGCGGAAAAAATGCTTGGTTTTGGTCTTATTGATGGCATTATTCCCGAGCCAGTAGGCGGCGCACATTGGGATTATGACGGTTCGGCTCAGATCCTCAAAAACTATCTTATTCCTGTACTCAAAGAATTAAAACAAATACCAGCAGAGCAACGGGTGAACGGACGCATAGAAAAGTTTGGGAAAATGGGATTTTGGGAGGAGGTTTAAAGAGAGTCTTGAGTCGCAAGTCAGATATAATTATGTCACCAGCTGCAGTACTGCTATCATCTTTGTTGCGCCACCTGATCTGTTTTATTTTTTCTTATCATGAAAGGGAAAAGAGAATCAACTTTCATCGCACTGTTCTCTGTGCAGTAATTATAATAATCTGTCTTATTGGCTGCAAAAACCCCGCTGCGGAGCAAAAGAAAATTCTCCACGATTTTGACAGCATCAATAACCGGCTTAAGAGGGTAGATACATTACTATATCCTTCCGACGCTTTGTACGATTCACTGATGTCAAAAGCCTCGGACCATAGCCCCACACAGCAGTTGTATTACCATGTCAATGATTTTCTTAGTGGGTATTCCAATGATCTCAGCAGCCGTTTAGAAACATTTGCAGGTGAAAAAGGAATGGACAGTATTCAAGTATCAGCTGTATTTTTCAAAGAGAAAAGAAATGACCCCGAAGGGTTTTTCAATTATTTACATGATGCGGCAGGCCGGTTAAAAACATTAACAGCAGATTCAGCCAAACTTAATGAGATAGACGACCTTCTCAGATTCACACCTATGGAGAAAGCAAAAACTCTTTTTACCACGGCACCGCCTGTTGCTGTTATAACAATGATCAAATATTATCAGCACAAGCTAAAGGGGATGACGGTAAAAGTGTTGGATGAGTATTTTAAGAACCGCTAAGTGATTATTTTAATTATCAGACTTCCTGTTTCTTATTTGTATTTTATAATTTACAAGTAACTTTACCCCATGTCATTAAGAGAAAAATTCACAGGTACAGGCATCGCCATTATCACACCTTTTCATGCAGATGGAACAATAGACTGGACAAGCTTTAGCAACCTTATCAATTTCTGGATAAAAGGACAGGTAGAATATCTTGTCGTATTAGGCACCACCGGAGAAAGTGCCACCGTGCATGGTGCTGAAAAACAGGAAGTATTTTCATTCGTGTCCAGAGAAGTAGCAGGCCGTCTGCCCATTGTGGCTGGTATTGGCGGCAACGATACCCATGAAGTGGTGGAAGCGTTCCAATCGTTTGATCTCACCGGCTACGATGCCATTCTTTCAGTAAGCCCTTATTATAATAAACCCAACCAGGAAGGAATATTTCAGCATTACAAAGCATTAGATGCAGTCACACCACTGCCCATTATCATGTACAATGTGCCGGGCCGTACGGGGCAGAGTGTAACGGCTGATACACAACTCCGCATTGCCCGTGAATGCAGGAACATATTTGCCACCAAAGAAGCCAGCGGCAATTTTGATCTTATCAATCAGCTTATTAAAAACAAACCCGATGACTTTATGGTCATCAGCGGCGATGATCCTATCACCCTGCCCATGATAGCAGCCGGTGCAGAAGGCCTCATCTCTGTAGTGGCTAATGCTTATCCCTTAGAATACTCCAACATGGTGCGCCACTGTCTGAAGGGTAATTTTGATGCCGCCAAAGCACTGCACTATAAATACATCGATGTTATCAGCTCCATGTTCGCCGAAGGCAGTCCGGGTGGTGTAAAAGCTTATTTGAGTGAAATGGGGCTTTGTCAAAATACTTTCCGCCTGCCTGTATGGCCCGTAAGCGAGGCACATCTGCTGAAGATAAAAGGGTTGATGAAAGAAGTAGAGTAATGAATAAACAAATAAGATTATGGTAAGACTGACATTCACGATATTAACCCTCTTTTTTGCAAGCAGTCTCACCGCCCAGCAAACCGTCCGTCTTAAAGTGGACAACCTGCCGCCGGAACCAAAGTCAATTGATCTCTATATCGCCGGTTCTTTCAATGGATGGAACCCCGCCGATGAGAAATTCATGTTTCAGCGCATGGGCAACGGACAGTTTTATATTGACTTAACGCTTTCTGCGGGCACCTACGAATACAAGATCACCAGGGGAAGCTGGAAAGAGGTGGAATGTAAAAAAGGAGGCATTCCCGCAAGTAACCGTCAGTTGACCATTACGGAAGATGCCGTTCTTTCGGTCAGTATTGAAGAATGGCAGGACAATATTAAGACCATTGCCAGGCCCGCCACAGCCAGCCGGCAGGTGCAGATCATCACCACCAGTTTTTATATTCCACAGTTGAAAAGAACCAGGCGGGTATGGATTTACCTGCCGGAGAATTACAGCACCTCGGCAACCCGCTACCCGGTACTCTATATGCATGACGGACAGAATATTTTTGAAGATACCAGTTCCTATGCCGGCGAATGGGGGATAGATGAATTTATGGACTCCACTACTGCCAAAAAATGTATTGTGGTAGGTATTGATAACGGAACCGATAAGCGGCTGAATGAATACAGCCCTTATGATTTTGAACTGAGAGGGATAGCCGCTAATTACAAAACCAACAAAGGGGAAGGTGCTTTGTACACTGATTTCCTTGTAAAGACGTTGAAACCGTTTATTGATAAAAAATACCGCACTCTCCGTGATAAGTCAAACACATTTATTGCAGGCAGTTCAATGGGCGGCCTCATTTCATTGTATGTGGTCCTAAAATACCCCAAAGTGTTTGGAGCAGCCGGTGTCTTTTCTCCCGCCTTTTGGATAAGCGGCCAGTACATTTATACAGATATTAAGAAGAAGGGGAAATCGGTAAACTCAAAGATATATTTCTACGGAGGTAAACTGGAAGGGGATAGTATGATATCTGATATGCTGAAAGCTTTTTACGGAATGAACAGTGTGTCTAAATCAAAAATGACCAGTGTGATAAGGGATGATGGCATGCATAATGAAGCTACCTGGAGAAAAGAGTTTCCGCTTTTTTATCAATGGATAATGAAGTAGTGCACCATTTATGTCCCGGGTTATTTTAGATTACCCGCCATTTGGAACAGAAAACTTTACATCAGAAACATTTCTGCCTACACCTCGTAGCAAACCCCTTCCAGCGCCAGGGATGTGTCAGCAAAAACTTCCCTGGCTTCCAGTTCAAACTCTTCGAGTGTATCATACTTGCTGCTGAAATGGCCGATCAGTAATTTTTTCACCCCCGCTTTCTTTGCCATTAGTGCCGCTTGTTTGGTGGTGGAATGAAACCGGCTTTCCGCTCTTTCCCGCAGGTTGTCCAGATAGGTGGTTTCATGATAGATCATATCAAAGCCGGCAATATGCGGTAGCAGGCTCTCGTCATATTTAGTATCAGCACAAAAAGCATAGCGTTTACCGGGTTCCGCAGCAATAGTTACCAGTTCGTTATTGATCACTGTTCCGTCTTTTCGGGTGTAATCTTCTCCTTTTTCCAGCCGTTGATAAAAAGAAGAGGGTATCTCCATTTCTTTTGCCTTCTCGGCAGCTAATTTCCGGGGTAGTTTCTTTTCTGTAAAAGAAAATCCATAACACTCTATCCGGTGGTTGGTACGGAAGCATTTAATAGTGATCTTATCATTGTCAACTAATGTAGAGGCTTCGGTAATATGATGGATGTGCAGCGGGTAACAAAGTGTAGTTTCAGCCACTTTTAATTGCAGGTCAATGATCTCCTTCAATGGTGACGGGCCATATACATGAAGTTCCTGCTGGTGGCTTAGCAGTCCAAAACTGTTCAATAAACCGATCAGTCCAAAATAGTGGTCACCATGAAGATGGGAAATGAAAATATGGGAGATCTTGCTGCGCCTTATTTTATAATTGATAAGCTGGATCTGGGTGCCTTCGCCGCAGTCTACCAGGTAATTGGTACCGTCGAGAGTTACCACTTGGCTGGTGGGATGGCGGTCAAATGCAGGAACAGCAGAATTATTTCCTAGAATGGTAACAGCGAACATGCAGAAAACAGTGATTTTGATGTGTTAGTGATATGATGCAGACTGAATATCAATGAATTTAGCTGCTTTGCTAACACGAAAAAACTAAGAATGCGAATAGGTTAGCTTTTGCCACCAACGTTATCAGCTTCGGGAGAATCTCTCTTAGCCTTCCATAGAGCCCCCAAAAAGCCTTACATGATAAATTTATAGATATCAAATGCCTCCGCATGGTCAGTATCACATTGCACACCCCTTACCCGGGCAAGCGAACGGATAAAATCCTCCTGCATATAGTTGCGGTGCGCCTGCGATTCATACGCATTTAATGCGTTGATCTTTTTAGAGAGGTCGTCAGAAGACAATCGGCTGAAATAACTGGTCCGAAAACTGATGTTGTTCCAGGGCAATTCGTACCCGGCCATGGTAGCATGTTTAAAGGCCCGCATCCCTTCCAGGTGTACCACCTGGTGGTCCTGGTGTATATCCGAAGCGGCAGGTAATAAAACCATGTCCGGCTCCAGTTGCTTGTTAAGTTTCACCAGTTCCTCCAGCACCTGCTGGCGGGCAGCAGGTAATTCCCTCACTTCATAATCAAACAGGAAAAGATTGGCAGGTTGTATGCCGAGGATGCCGGTAGCTTTTTTACACTCAATTGCCAGGGTGTCTGCAGGCAGATGGGCCGGCAACGATTTGGCACAAAGACAAAAGGCGGCATAATACACATCCTTGTCTTCGGCGCAAAATTTAGCAATAGTGCCTCCGCAACCGAGTTCACCATCATCCGTATGCGGGGCCAGTACAAGTATCCTTTGCGGGTTAAACATTAACTACAAAAATAGAAGATAAAACGCCC
>CALSAT010000050.1:0-14177 GCA_943372905.1 Bacteroides fragilis
TAGACAAAGGTCTTCCGCTGCTGTCTCTCAGCAACAGTGCTGCATAGAAACTGTAATTGAAGGAAAACGTATAACGGGAGGTCCGGCCCATCTGGATGGGCGCAGAAGTATGCTCATTGTACACCCGTATCGAATCAATATAAAGGGAAACGCTGTAACCGGCTTTACATTCCGTACAAAAGTCACGGTCGGCCAGTTCTATAATGGTTTTAGGGAGGATATCCGTGACCACTCTTACCAGCCTTGTCTTCTTTATCCATTCAGCCGGCAGATCAAGTTTGTAACGGTCGCTGTGCTGGGGAATGAATTTTCTCTGTTGTGCAGACAAACAATTAGTAAAAAAAATAGATAAAGTAAGTAAGCAGAAGAGGGGGAGCAGTGATGGTTTCATATTAGCAGGTCTTACTTTAAAGTTAAACCTGCTAATAGAAACATAGATTATTTCTTTTGTTAAAAAAAATATAACTAACCGGGTATTCTTTTATTGTTTCAACTTGTCCTTAAACACTTTTCTGAACTTATCCAGCTTTGGCTGTATCACTATCTTACAATAAGGATTAGAGTTGCCGTTCTGCTCAAAGTATTGCTGGTGGTAGTCTTCCGCCGGGTAAAACTTCGTGAAAGGGGTTATCTCTGTTACAATACGGTTATTGAAAGCGCCGCTGCTGTCGAGGGCTGCCTTATATTTCTCAGCTTTCTCTTTCTGCTCATCATTGTGGTAAAAGATTCCACTGCGGTACTGGGTGCCCACATCAGCGCCCTGGCGGTTCAGCGTAGTAGGGTCATGTGTTTGCCAGAATACTTCCAGTAGGTCATCAAATGTCACTTTCAGTGGATCGTAGATGATCTGCAGACATTCTGCATGGCCGGTATTGCCATTGCTTACTTCCTTATAAGTGGGGTTATCTGTTTGTCCGCCGGTATAGCCGGAAGTGGCGCTGATAACGCCATCGAGTTCTTCAAAAATAGCCTCCGTGCACCAGAAGCAGCCATTGGCAAAAGTGGCAATTTCTGTAGCAGGCAGGGCTGGGTTGTCTTTCGGTAATGTTTCTTTTTGTTCCATTGTTACTTTAGTATTGTTATTATTGGTAGATGTTTTCTGGGCACAGGACAGAAGAGCGGTAAGCCCTGCAAAAGCGATGGTGAAAATTGATTTCATGTTTAATTGTTTACGTACCAGGATGATAAATTTCGTGCAATTTAGCCGTAACACAGCCTGTTGTTTTGTAAGTTGCATGACAGTCAGGCCGTTTTCGGTATTCATTAACAGCATTTACCTAATAACAAGATCATCTACGGATGGTTGACCCAAAAAGTTCTTTAGTGAGAATTCTTATCTTTTTTTTGATCAGCACACTTCTATACGGTTGTAAAACAAAGCCCATGAACCCAGCCAATGTCTCCGTGTATGCCTTCCGGCTGAAGCCCGGCGAAGACCTGAAAGCAGGCATTGAAAAAGTAGTAACAGAAAACAATATCAAAGCCGGCTGGATATCCACCGGGGTGGGCAGCCTTACACAGTACACGATTCGCCTGGCCAATCAACCAGACAGCAGCACCGGTAACGGGCATTTTGAAATAGTAAGCCTCGTGGGTACTCTCAGTACTAATGGTTCACATATCCATATCAGCCTCAGCGACAGCACCGGCAAAACTATAGGCGGTCATTTAATGCCGGGCTGCAAGATCTACACCACCGCCGAGATAGTAATACAGGCCACCGGCCAGTATGAATTCACCAGGGAGAATGATGGTACCACACCCTGGAAAGAATTGCAGGTGAAGGAAATGAGGGAATAGGGGAATTTGAAAATGAGGGAATTGGCGAATTTTTCCGAAAGACTCTGTGTGATATACCTCTCTTTTTCTCTTGCGATCAGTGTATCGCCGTCACATTTACTTTCTCAATTCCCGGCAGGTGAAGTTCAATATGCCTGTCATGGGCCTTGATGCCAAACTCGCTGATGATCTCCAGTATATCATAATCAATGAAGTTGCACTCACTGCCATCAATGGTCAGCACGGAATATTCGGGTATCTTATCCAGCGTTTCTTTCAATTTTACTTTATTCAGGAAGCTAACGTTGGTGTTCAGCTTGATGTGGTACACTTCTGTTTCATGCAGCATCCTCTTGTCTATCTTGTATTCTGCTTTGAAATTATTCTGAATGATATAGTAAGCGGCAAACAGCACACCCGCCATCACACCCATCAGCAGATCTTCTGTAACCAGGCAGACCACCACCGTAAAAATAAAAGGCAGGAATTGTTTCATTCCCAATTCCCACATATTCTTATACAGTTTAGGTTTGGTCAGGTTATAACCGGTAAATATGAGTATGGCTGCTAAAGAGGCATACGGAATATAGTTCAGTAAAAAAGGGATCAGCAACACCGCCAGCAATAAGAACAGGCCATGAGTAAAAGCGGCCATCTTCGTTCTGCCGCCCGCATCCACATTGGCCGCACCACGAACGATCACCGCGGTGATGGGTATAGCGCCCAGCAGCCCGCAGGCCATATTGCCAATACCCTGCGCCACCAGTTCCCTGTTCACGGGAGTGATGCGGTTATGCCTATCCAGTTTGTCAATGGCTTCCACGCAAAGCAATGTTTCCAGGGAAGCAAGCAACCCAATTACAATACCGTCTTTCCAGAGAGAAGAATGAGAAAAGAGTCTCGAAAAATCAGGAAAGACCATTTCACCCAAAATATTATCCGGTATATTGACCAGTTGGGTAGGCTTCAAAGAATCTGCGGAAGAAATCGCTGAAAAAATATAGTTGACCGCCACACCGGCAAGTACCGCCATTAATGGCGCCGGTATCACTTTCAGTTTTTTGGCAAACGGCCTTTGTAATAATAACAATACCAGCAAGGACACTACCGTGATGATAATAGCGCCTCTTGTAATATGCACATTGAAGTGATGCACATTGCCTGTGAAATCTTTCGAAGAAAAGAAACTCAGCACACCACCGCTCCAGAAATCAGGCTGATCATATCCCAAGGCCACGGGCAATTGTTTGGAGATAAGCATAATGCCGATGGCTGCCAGCATACCTTTAATAACGGCAGAAGGGAAATAATTCGCAATCACTCCCAGTTTCAGCAGGCCCAATACCAATTGAAAAAGCCCGGCAATAATAACCGCCAGCAGAAAGACCCGGTAATCACCATACGAAAGAATGGCTGCCGCTACAATAGGTGAGAGTCCCGCTGCGGGTCCGGATACGCCTAATGCGGATCCGCTGATCAAAGAAACAACCAGGCCGCCTATAATACCGGAGAGGATACCCGCATACAGCGGCGCACCCGAGGCCAGAGAAATACCGAGGCAAAGCGGAAGGGCCACAAAGAAGACCGAAAGCCCGGCTGGCAGGTCATGCTTGAACCACAGTAGCCGCATGTACCTCATTTTTCTGTTCAAGAGCGATGTATTTGCCGGAAGGTAAAAAAAATAACTAAGGAATAAGATGATGTGGAAACGAAGGAAGAAGGAAATAGGAAAACGGAAGAATGTGAAAATGCTTTTACCATCTCCTTCTCAGATACCGCTATGTGTGTATTGCTGTATGCACTATGTTCTGTGTGGTTCCACCAGGCAGCACACCTTCCTGCACAATGCTTGCTCCAATAACTTTACCTTTGCCCTCATTTGAAATAGCCCGGTGAAAGAGCAAGATCATTATGAAATTATATCCCGAATCAGCGTATATACAACTTGAGTTTAATAAAGTAAAAGACCTGCTGGCCAATTACTGCCAGACAGAACATGCCCGTACCAAGGCACAGCACCTGCGCATCCATACCCGCAGGGAATTTGTGGAAACTGAACTGCGCCAAAGCCATGAATACCGGCAACTGCTCGCCAACAGTATTTATTTTCCCAACGATTATATACTCAATCTTTCCAAAGAACTAAAACTGCTTTCCATTCCCGGCGCCATACTCGGCGGTGAAGAATTCATACTCCTCCGAAAACTGGCAGAAAGCATTCAAAAGATATTCCGCTGGTTTGATGCGGAACGGAAAATAGCCTATGGCGCATTGGCAAAAGTGATCGACGGCACTTACTACGAAAAAGTCATCATCGAAATGATAGATGATATACTCGATGAGTACGGACAGGTAAAAGACAACGCCTCCGAAGAACTGAAAGATATCCGGATGAACCTCTACCGGAAAAGAAATGAACTGCGCCGCCTCTTTGATAAGATCGTTTCCAAACTCAACAAACAAGGCTACCTCGCAGAGATAGAAGAAAGTTTCATGAACGGTCGCCGGGTGCTCGCTGTATTTGCAGAACAGAAGAGAACCGTAAAAGGCATACTCCATGGCGAAAGCGACAGCCGCAAAACAGCCTTCGTAGAACCCGAAGAGACCATTGAACTGAACAACACCATTTCATCGCTGGAGAATGACGAACGGAAAGAAGTCTACCGCATCCTCAAAGAGCTCACCGCCCGGCTTTCGGTGTACACTGCTTTATTAAACACCTGGCATACTATTGTGGGTGAATATGATTTCATCCGGGCCAAAGCCAAACTCGCTATGGAGATACGGGGAGAGTTTCCCATCGTAATAGATAAAGCACATGTACAGTTGGTGCAGGCCTATCACCCCTTATTGTATCTCTACAATCAAAGGAGTAGCAAGCCCACTATCCCCGTCACCATCACCTTAGATGATGCCAGCCGCATACTCGTTATCAGCGGGCCCAATGCAGGCGGTAAAACGGTAACCATGAAGACCATCGGCCTGCTGCAGATGATGGTGCAGAGCGGCCTGCTGGTGCCGGTGCACCCCTCCTCACAGTTTGGCATCTTCAAACAACTGATGATCCATATCGGCGATACCCAAAGCATCGAATTTGAACTCAGCACCTATAGCAGCCACCTGCTGCACATGAAGCATTTCATGGAAAATGCCAATGGCCGCACCATGTTCTTTATAGATGAACTGGGCAGCGGCAGCGACCCCAGTCTTGGTGGCGCTTTTGCCGAAGTGATATTGCAGGAACTGTCGAAGAAGCACGCCTTTGGCATAGTGACCACGCATTACCTGAACCTGAAAGCCATGGCAGGAAAAACAGCCGGTATCATCAACGGGGCCATGGCCTTTGATGAAAAGAATTTGCAACCACTGTACAAACTGCTCGTAGGAAAGCCCGGCAGTTCCTACACCTTCTCCATTGCCGAGCGGATAGGGTTGGATAAAAATCTCATTCACCGGGCCCGGCAGTTGGTGGATGAAGACCAGTTTCGCCTGGATAAACTACTGAACCGCACCGAGCAGGACCTGCAGCATATAGAAAAAAGGGAGAAAGACCTCAGCCAATTGCTGAAAGAAAATGAACGGCTGAAAAAAGAAATGCAGCAGGTGATGGACAAAGAAAAACACCGCCAGCAGGTAGAACTGCTGAAAGAGCAAAATAAAGTAGCCGAAGACCGCATCGCTTACTTGAAAGACATGGAACGCAAACTGAAGCAACTGCAGGTAGAGTGGAGAAAAGAAGAGAACAAGAACAAAGTGGTAAAACAAATGGAAGCACTGCTATTCAAAAAAGATGAAAAGAAAGTAGTAAGTAAGATGCAAAAGAAGATCGATTCCAAATTCAGCGAAGTGGGAGGCGATATAAAAGTAGGTGTAAAGGTGAAGATGAAAAAAAATCACCAGGTAGGAGAAGTAATGGAACTGCGGGGTAAACGGGCCGTGGTAAAGATCGGGCTGCTGCCCATGCAGGTGGAAATAAAAGACCTGGTAGTGGTAAAAGAAAAAGAGGAGAGTTAGTCAGTAACCGATAACCTGTATTTCTTCTGTGCTTCTGTGCCTTAGTGGCAAAAAAACTGTATTCCCTTTGCGCAGCAATCCCTTAGCTCCCTTGCGTCTTTGCGAGAAAAAATGTATTTCTTCTGTGTTTCTGTGTCTTAGTGGCAAAAAACCTGTATTCCCTTAGCGTCCTTGCGCCATAGCGAGAACATCATTTGAATTCCCCTTCACCCCACTCTAAGCGCAGTAGTAGCCTCGGCCTCCGCAAACCCCGAAAAATGCAGCGCAGAAGCCAAAAAATCGCCCGCAGAGCATAAAAAACGTTGCGCATGCAGCAGAAAAGTTTGCGCAGACGACGGAAAAGTTTGCGCAGACGACGGAAAAGTTTGCGCAGAAGGCGGAAAAGTTTGCGCAGACGACAGAAAAGTTTGCGCAGACGACAGAAAAGTTTGCGCAGAAGGCAGGAAAGTTTGCGCAGACAGCAGGAAAGTTTGCGCAGAAGCAAGAAAAGTTTGCGCAGACGACAGAAAAGTTTGCGCAGAAGCAAGAAAAGTTTGCGCAGAAGACAGAAAAGTTTGCGCAGAAGACAGAAAAGTTTGCGCAGACGGCAGATAAGTTAGCGCAGACAGCAATAAAAACAAAACGAAGCCTTACGGGGCTTCGCTTTGAATTTAACAGGTAAATAAGACGTTTATTACTGGCGGATGTAACTTTCTAAATGGTTAATGGTTTCCTTCTGCATGATGATCGTTTCCTTTACAATATCACTCATGGAAATAATTCCGGTAAGTTGGTTGTTCTCAAACACCGGCATGTAGCGGATATTTCGTTCCGTCATCACCTGCATACAAAACTCAACCGTGTCGTTTGGCTTTACACTTGGCAAATCGGTTGACATGATCTCTGAAACCTTGGTGGAAGTAGAATGTTTGCCCTTCAGTATCACTTTCCGGGAGTAGTCCCGCTCGGTCATGATGCCTTTGTAGTCTCCTCCCTCCATCACCACTACGGAGCCGATGTTCTGGTCGGCCATTATCTGTAAAGCCTCGGTAACGGTAGTATCCGGTGAAACAGAAACAGAAGCCCGCCCTTTGCGGGAGATGATCGAGGAAACAGTATGCATATACAAGCAATTTCTTTATGAAATGTACGAAAAGAAACTACCCGCACAAAAACTAATTATTCTTTCCAGGCTAATGGTGGAGATTATGATGCTTGTTACCACCGGAATCAATTCCTTTTTATACCTTGTACCCCAATTGCTGATAACTATAACTGAATGGATCAAAAACCCGCTACCATCAAAGAGATAGCCAGGCGGTTGAACGTCTCTGTCTCCACCGTATCAAGAGCTTTACATAATCATCCCAGTATTGGCCTGCGTACCAAATTGCAGGTGCAAAAGCTGGCCAAAGAGATGCATTACGAGCCCAACCAGGCCGCCATTTCTTTCAAGCAGGGCAAAACAATGACCCTCGGTGTTATTCTGCCCAACCTTGGCGAAGAATTTTTTTCGATAGCCATCAATGGCATAGAAGATATAGCCACTGCTAATAATTACACCGTGCTCATCGGTCAATCGCATGATGATACGGCCAGGGAAGAAAGGATCGTGGATACCATGCGCCGCCACCGGGTGGATGGGGTCATCATCTCGCTGGCCAAGACCACCCGAACCTACCGCCATTTTGAAGGCCTACGGAAAAGCAATATCCCCGTGGTTTTTTTCGACAGGGTACCGGATGACCCGGAGGCATACACCGTGTCTTGCAACCTGGAGAACAGTTCTGTAGAGCTGGTGGACTGGCTGGTAAGCCAGGGCCACAGCCATATCGGTTTTATAAAAGGACCAGATTCAATCATACATTCCCGGCAGCGGCTCGATGGCTACCAGGAGGGATTGCGCAAGCATAAGATAAAGACCGATCAGTCGCTTATCGTTTCAACAGACCTTACCAGCCAAAAAACCGAAGATGCCGTACACAAACTGCTGGCTTTAAAGAACCGTCCCACTGCTATCATAGCCTTTAATGATTATGTGGCGCTGGATGCCATCAAGTACACCCGCAACCGGGGATTGAAAATAAATAAGGATATCTTTTTTGTGAGCTACGCCAATTTACCCGTCACCAGTTATATGGATGAGCCGCCCATCGCCTCAGTAGAACAATTCCCCTATGAGCAGGCAGAAAAAGCCACCGCTGTATTGCTGCAGTTGATAGACAGCAAAGGAAGCGATGAATCTATTCCCAGGAAGGTGCTGCTGCAAAGCAAAGTAGTGGTGAATGCAGACAGGAAATAAATAACTTTTAGCAAGTAAAATTATACGCTAAGTTTTTGCCAATCAAAAGCGCAGGCTTACATTTGCGCCGGAGAGATGGCAGAGCGGTCGAATGCGGCGGTCTTGAAAACCGTTGAAGCGAAAGTTTCCGGGGGTTCGAATCCCTCTCTCTCCGCCAGATAGCATTTCAAAAAGTATCAAATCCTTGCAAACTCAATGTGGGCAAGGATTTTTTATTGACCAGATATCAATACATTCTTTTCAATTATGCGCAAAATTGTATTTAAATAGGTATGATTGGTATAAGAGGTTTCAAACCATCTTAAAAGGATAAAGGGTTCTGCCCACATCATTTACCTTCGCAGCAAATTTCTTGGTTGAAACATCTCTCGGCCCTCAATAAATACTTTTGGAAATACCGCTTTCGCCTTGGCATTGGGGTGGTATTCGTATTCCTGTCCAATTATTTCAACGTATTATCACCACAGGTCACCCGCTTTGTTATAGACCATGTACAACGATCACTGAACCTCCCTGGCTATAGGGAACCCGCCCGCCCACCGGAATATGATATACTCGTACAAAAACTAATAACCAATATAGAAGGATTCAGTTCCACTGGCAAAGTGGTGGCCTTATGTGGTATTACCATCTTATTGCTGGCGCTGCTGCGGGGATTTTTCCTGTTCCTCATGCGGCAAACCATCATCGTCATGAGCCGCCATATTGAGTACGACCAGAAGAACGAGATATTTGATCATTACCAAAAACTGGACACCGCCTTTTACAAAACCCACAGCACCGGCGACCTGATGAACCGCATCGCCGAAGACGTAAGCCGGATACGGATGTTTACCGGTCCAGCTATTATGTATCTGGCCAACCTGCTGGCCATTATCTCCCTGTGCATCTTCTTTATGCGGAAAAGCAATCCCGAGCTAACGCTTTATGTACTGGCACCGCTGCCCATCCTGGCCGTAGCTATTTACTTTGTCAATAACACCATTAATAAGAAAAGCGAAAAGATACAGGAGTCACTGTCCGATCTCACCACCAATGCACAGGAATCATACTCCGGTATCAGGGTCATCAAATCTTTTGTACAGGAAAAAGCCATGCTCGGTTTCTTTGCAAAAAACAGCGAGGAGTACCGTAAAAATGCAGTAGGCCTGGCAAAAGTGGAAGCCATCTATTTTCCCTCAATCAATTTATTGATAGGACTCAGCACCCTCATTACCATAATGATCGGGGGGCTCTACTATATATATGGTAACCGCAATATAGGCATGGGCACTATACTTGAGTTTGTGATGTATATCAATATGCTTACATTTCCTGTCAGCGCCATCGGTCTTACCGCCAGTATGATACAACGGGCAGCCGCTTCACAAAAAAGGATCAATGAATTTCTGAGAACAGAGCCGGCCATCAAAACAGCACCGCAGCCGGTTACAACAGTTCTGCAGGGTAATGTATCATTTGAAAAAGTGAATTTCATTTATCCGCACACCGGCATTCATGCCCTCAAAGATTTTTCACTCGATATAAAGAAAGGAGAGAAGGTGGCCATTGTCGGCAGAACAGGCAGCGGTAAATCCACCATCGCACAGTTATTATTACGGATGTATGATGCCACCGATGGTAAAATAACAATGGACGGGACCGACATACGGCAATTACATCTGCAAAGCCTGCGGGAGCAGGTAAGTTATGTGCCACAGGATGTTTTTCTGTTCAGTGAAACAGTAGAGAATAATATCGGGTTTGGCTTAAACAAAACAGAACGCACTACGGTGGAAAAGGCTGCCGCTATGGCCAGTGTAGATAAAGAGATCGCCGGTTTTTCCGAACAATATGATACAATGATAGGAGAGCGGGGTGTCACATTAAGCGGGGGACAAAAACAACGGATATCTATAGCCAGGGCGCTGATCAAAGATCCCGGCCTCGTTATTTTCGATGATTGCCTCAGCGCTGTGGATGCCCGTACCGAAAAGACCATCATCGGCAACCTGAATGAATACCTGCACGGGAAAACAGCCATCATCATCACCCACCGGATATTTACCCTTTTCAATTTTGATAAGATCGTGGTGCTGGAAGACGGGGTCATCACCGAAGTAGGCACGCACCAGCAACTGCTGGAGAAAAAAGGATATTATGCAGGCCTGTATAACCGGCAGCAGCAACAGGAAACCGGGCAGCAGGTATAAACTTCTTCCTCAATGGCTGGCAACTAATAAAGCCTGGCCCGCAACAATTACCTGCATCTCATTTGGCTGTTTCAAAAACATCTATATATTTGTGGCTTCCCGGCAAAAACCTGTGTACAGCAGCATTGCCGGAACCAAAACCAAAGCATTTACTTAACTGCAAAAACTTTTAACTGTGGCGTACGAGAACAATGACAAGAAAATGGAAAGCATTTACAGCAAGCGCATCCGTGCTGGAAAAAGAAGAACGTATTTCTTTGATGTAAGAGCTACCCGCGGCAATGATTATTACCTGACGATCACCGAAAGCCGGAAACGGTTTGATGATAATGGCTACGACAGGCATAAAGTATTTCTTTACAAAGAAGACTTCAATAAATTCATCAAGGCGCTCGGCGAAGCAGTAGATTATGTAAAAACAGAGCTGATGCCTGATTTTGACTTTGATGCATTCAATCATGATGAAAACCCGGATGAGATGGGAGCACATGGTGAACATACCGGTGAGCATACCGTGGAAACTGTTGCCGCAGCAGAAACAAGTCTTGAAAAAACAGAAGAACCGGCCCCTGTGGAGGAAACCAACAACGCCGGCGACAGCAAAACCGAAGAAGTCGATAAGTGGTAATAAATTACACTTACACCTTATAAACAGAAATACCCGCCTATGCGGGTATTTTTATTCAGGGCCAGCCTTGCAGGAAAAGAACACCTGAAAATGGTCCCGGTACAGTGGCCATGCAATGTTTTAAGACCTATTAGGATAAAAAGGTATCAAAAAGCCACTTGTACACACAGGGGGATTTATTTTTTTCAGCGGGTACGAAAAAAAAAATTACCTTTCACCGTAGCTCAGGAATATCTCCCTGCTGGGCAGTAATAATTAACCTAAAATGCTTTCTATGCAACCAAACTTTACGCTTAAACAAACCAGGCAATTTTTTCGGCTAATGCCGCTGCTCGTTTTGTTCTGCCTCCTTGGAGGTGCAGCAAAATCGCAGATCATCACTTTATCAACACAAACAGACCCCACTTACAACGGTCTTAACACCTTTGGCGCTGTAAACTCAGCGGTAACCTTTGTGGTACAGAACACCAATGGCTTTCCTGTTACGTTGACAGATGTGGGCTGCTACTTTAATCCCACAGCGATCGGGGGTACCAGTACTGTTCCTACATTGTGGTTTTCCACCACTTCCCTGTCAGGCGCACCCAATATTGCAGGTCCCACCTGGACCGCTATCACCACAGGTGCTTCTGTTAGTTTTCCTGCGGCCGGTTATTACAATGTGCTCAGCGGATTGACCTTTAATATTCCTGCCAGCACCACCATCCGGTTTGCATTGCAGGGATCAACCGGTCTCAGCTACAGTGGTGGCGGTACGGGTGTTCCCGCTATCAATACTTTCAGTTCAAACGGTGTAAACCTCCAGGTAGGTAACGTAACTATCTCAGGCACTAACGTTGGCTATGCCGGTGCATTTCCTGCCCCGACATTTAACCCTAGATATTTTACCGGACGGGTAACTATTAATGTATCCAGCACCCCTTGTTCTGGTACTCCAGCACCCGGACTTACAGTTAGCTCTGCCAATCCGGTTTGTCCTACTGTAGGTTTCAACCTGTCTTTAGCGAATCCAACTACAGGATCAGGTGTTACTTACCAGTGGCAATCAGGTCCATCGGCTACAGGCCCCTGGACAAACGTAGGTCCTAACTCACCTACTTATTCTACTTCACAAACAACAGCTACATTCTACCAGTGTATAGTTACCTGCGGTGCCAACTCAGGTACTTCCACACCACTGAATGTGACCATGAATCTTCCTTCAGCCTGTTATTGTATCCCGCCAGCATCTGATTGTACAGATGATGATGTGATCACCAGGGTAATATTCGGAACTTTAAATAATGCCTCCACCTGTTCTGCAGGCCCGCCTGCCGGTTATGCCAATTTCACCGCATTACCTGCGCCAACTGCTTTTTCAGGAGCCCCCAATCCAATAAGGGTGGAAGCGCCTGCCTCATTTACAGAACAGATCGCTGTCTGGATCGACTATAACCAGAATGGCCAGTTTGAAGCAACAGAGTTTACCAACGTGGGAACCAAACCAGCCGGTGCCACTTTTGTAGTAGGCAATATAGCTATACCGACTACTGCTACTGCTGGTACCACCCGTATGAGAGTGAGAGCAAGTTTTGCTACTGCCTTAACAGGCGGACAGGCTTGTGCTGCTATGCCAACCGGTTTTGGTGAAACAGAAGATTATAACGTAACTATTGCACCCTGTATCCCTGCAACTATCGTATCTGCACCGGCCAGTGCCAGTGTAGTTTGCGGAAACAGCGGCAGCTTCACCGTATCAGCCACCGGTTCTTTACTGAGCTATTCCTGGCAATACCGTACCAGTGCTGCTGGTGTATGGCAGACGGTAACTGCATCTGCACCTTATGCAGGTGTTGGCGGTATCAATACAGCTACTTTAACATTGAGCAATGTACCAGCTACCTTGAGTGGTTACCAGTTCCGTGCGTTAGTAACGGGTGGTTGCAGTGCGGTAGATTTCAGCACACCACCGGCTACATTGACGGTAACGGCGATCGTACCGACAGTTACCCCGGCTTCAGCGACTATTTGTACTGGCACCGTTCAGCAACTGACACTGACCAATACTTTGGGTAATACGAACCTGATCAGCGAAGGCTTTGAAGGTGGAGCATTACCAGCAGGCTGGAACATGCAGAACCTGAGCACACCGATAGGTACCACACCTACCTGGATATTCAATAGCGCAGTTCTTGCACCAGCTCAGAATGGTACAGCGAACTCTTATGCATTGGGTAACTTTAATAACGTAGCGGGTAACAATACGATCAGCAACTGGCTGATCACCCCAACGGTGGCCATTAAGAATGGTGACGTATTCACGTTCTGGTCAAGAACAGTGGCTGGTCCGCTGTTCCCGGACAGACTGGAAGTAAGGTTGAGCACCAATGGTGCAAGCACCAACGTGGGCGCCACCAATACATCCGTAGGCGATTTCACTACCCTGCTGTTAACGATCAATCCAACATTGACCACGACAGGTTATCCTTCTGTATGGACACAATACACCATTACGGTATCAGGTTTGGGTGCACCAACCACCGGCCGTATGGCATTCCGTTACTTTGTAACAGGCGGCGGTCCTGCCGGAGCTAACTCAGATAACGTGGGAGTTGACAATGTAACATTTACCTCAACCGGTGGCGCTGCCCAGGGAATCTGGACAGGCCCTGCGGGAACTATCTTTACGAATGCAGGAGGTACCACTCCATATGTAGCAGGTACACCAGCGACTACCGTATATGTAGCACCAACAGCAGCCGGCGTTAATAACTACCAGGTGAACTTTACAACCCTGACCCCATGTACGTCAGCAACAACGACAGTACCGGTAACAGTGGTAACTCCTGTAGTATTAACAACAAGCCCGGTGAACAGGGCGGTATGTGTGGGCGGCAACACTTCGTTTAGTGTGGCAGCCACCGGCGGTCCGGTCACTTACCAGTGGCAGGTGAGCACTGATGGCGGTTTAACGTATACTAACATTACGGGAGCCACCGGCACAACGCTGAATGTAAACGGAGTAACACAAACGATGAACGGCAACCGTTACCGTTGTGTGCTGACCGCAGCTCCATGTGTGGGTTCAACAACAACAACAGCGGCTACGCTGACAGTAAATGCGCTGCCAACTGTAACGCTGTCATCTCCAGACCTGTTACTGACCCCTGGTCAAACAACCTCAATCACAGCAAGCAGCAGCCCTGCGGCCGCAGCTGGCGGATGGGTATGGAGCTACAATGGTTCCACGATCACGGGTAATAACACGAACACGGTAAGCGGAATAGATGTAGATGAAGCAGGC